>JADFMZ010000416.1 GCA_022563615.1 Planctomycetota bacterium | reverse complement strand
CCGTGAAGCGGGCCCGTTCCCCGCGCCAATGCTCCAAGGTCCAGCACCAACTTCTTTTTTTCAGTCTCGGATCTAGTGGGGGGTGCTTTCTTTTTCTTCCGATAGTGATGAAAGGCTGCAACAAATGCTGCAATCATAGTCAGTGCTCTCCTGGCTAGGCCCTCGCCGGGATAACATCGATAATTGCATTTTTCACATCCTGCGCGTGCCCGCCGATGGCCGTGATATCTCCTACCACCATCGCAAACGCGTGACGGATTATTGAGAGCCCTCCCCAAAACACCAACCCAAATCCGATAATCCTAAATCCAATGCTCGCAATGGACGATCCAATCGAGAATATGGTTGCAATGGGGCTACCCGCTGCTGTCAGTCCCCGTCCGAAGATGTTGCCCCGGGGAGTTCTCTTGACAGCCACCGTCGTCGACGGATTGAGGGGGGGACGCTTTTTCAGCACTGTCTTCCGGTAATACGCTATCGAACCATACATTTTCTTTCTCCAGTAAGTTGTTACAGTCGTTTATGCTTCTTCGTACGAAGAGATTCTTGGTATTTTCCAAGTGTTAGACTCCTTGAGGTAACGCTAAGTTTCCTCCTACATGGACTTATGCCAGCTCCGGGTGAGTGGTATGGAAAGCTTCGACTATCAAAGTCAATTCGAGAAAGTCAAAAAGGACCTCAAGCATGTCTTCGCTAAAACGCTAGACGTACAGGCAAGTGCGACTGGTCTCCGCCTGCGCGCGAAAGAGATCTGGATCGACGACAACAAGGACACAGCGGACTGGAAGTCCCAGCGCGAGGCCATCAGAAAAGACCGCACCTGGGGCGTTCCTGTCTACGCATCCATAGAACTCATCGATCGCCGTTCCGGGAAAGTTATTTCCACCGCGAAGAGAATCAAAATAGCATCGCTACCCAAGAGTACCGACCTGGGTAGCTTCATCATTGACGGAAAGCATTACCAGGTGCATAGCCAGTTCAGGAGAAAACCCGGGATCTACATTACCGAGATGAAGAACCGGAAGCTCAAGACGGAAATCAATATCGCAGGACGAGCCTTCGATATTCAGTTTGATGCCAAAAGCTCCACGTTCCGACTCATGAGAGGAAACGCCGACACTACAGGTTTACCCCTCTACCCGATCTTGTCCAGGATGGGAATCACCGATTCTCAGATAGCGAAGGCCTGGGGGCAAAAGGTTCTCGATGCAAACAAAGCGATCAAGCCAAAGAAAGCCGAGGAGGCCGTAAAGAAAGCAGCACAGCACTTTATTTCAACAGAGTTTGATTCGGCGGATGATGCCGCCCAGGCGATGAAGCAGTGCTGGAATTGCTCGGCATCAAGGACCGCGAAGATATCGCCGAGTTGGTCGTGTGAGGGGGTGCCATCCGTGAACGGCCGGAAGCGGCGCAGAAAGCCCAGCTTCTTCTCACCGTACTTGGCGATCTCGACCCAGCTCTCACACCCGGCGAGCACGCCGAGAAGGCATAACAGAAGCACTTCGTCGAGTGGATAGAGCACCTTGGCTCGTTGTCGCGGGTCTTCGAGATCGGTGAAATGCTCCAGGAAATCAACAATTCGATCGAATGCTTCGTCCGCCGCCGCGACCCGTCGCGCCATTTTCGCCGTCCTCCTTGCGAATCAAAAGGATCGCAAGCGATTCAGACTTCCCCACTCTTGTCACGCACAAACTCACCCGATTGCCCTGACCCTAACTGGGTATCCCCTTCACTGACCTTGCTGGATGTGGTATCGTGGAGGGATGGAAAGTGCAAGGGGTCCTGTTCCTGGGGTTGATTACCCGCGGACGTTCCAGGAGATGGACGAGTGGTTCCGGAGCGAGGCCGGATGCCGGGAGTATATCCGTCGCCTGCGCTGGCCGGACGGTTTCGCCTGTCCTCATTGCGGGGCGCTCGGAGAGCCGTGGACGATGTCGGACGGACTGCTGCGGTGCCGGAGTTGCCATGGGCGGACATCGCTGACGGCTGGCACGGTGTTTCAGGACACACGCAAGCCGCTGCGCATGTGGTTCCTGGCCATGTGGTTCGTCACCAGCCAAAAGAACGGCGTCAGTGCCCTCGGCCTGCAGCGGGTGCTCGGCCTGGGCAGCTACGAGACGGCCTGGACCTGGCTCCACAAGCTGCGCCGCGCGATGGTCCGGCCCGGCCGGGATTGCCTCACGGGCGCCGTCGAGGTCGACGAAACCTATGTCGGCGGCCCGGAAAAAGGCAAACGGGGCCGGAAAACCGAGGCCAAGGCCATTGTCGCGGTGGCGGCCGAAAAGAATGGCCGCGGCATTGGCCGAATCCGCCTTCGGCGCATCAAAGACGTGTCCGCGGACAGTCTGCTTCCCTTCGTCCAAGGCGCCGTGACGCCCGGATCGGAGGTTCACACCGACGGATGGAGCGGCTACTCGGGGCTGGCGGCGGCCGGCTACCAGCACCAAGTCACCGTCATCAACAGCGGCCCCGATCCGGCTCACGAGGTCATGCCCCGTGTCCATATTGTCGCCTCGCTTCTCAAGCGGTGGCTGCTCGGCACTCACCAGGGCGGCATTCAACACCGCCATCTCGACGACTACCTCGACGAATTCACCTTCCGGTTCAACCGGCGGCGCTCAAAGGCCCGCGGCCTGCTCTTCCACAGACTCGTTCAGCAGGCGGTTGCGGTCGGACCGGCGCCGTACCATACGATCATCGGTGCCGCCCGCGACGGACAGCCAGCCCTGTCAGGTCAGTGAAGGGGATACCCAGTATAGCGAAAACGCCGTCAAGACCCAGGTCTGGATCGCCATCTCCGTCTATGTCCTGGTCGCCATCATCAAGAAGCGCCTCGACATCGACGCCAGCCTCTACACAATCTTGCAGGTTCTGAGCGTCACCGTATTCGAGAAAACGCCGCTCCTTCAGATGCTTAGCGAGGCCG
>JADFMZ010000415.1 GCA_022563615.1 Planctomycetota bacterium | reverse complement strand
CGCATGTTCACGCTCGCCGCACCCGGTCAAAACATCTATCCCATCGACACCGGCATCGGCCAGGGCATGCAGCTCGCCATCGGCGCGTCCTTCGCCCATGCGGGGCGCAAAGTCCTCGCCATGTGCGGCGACGGCGGCTTCTTCCTCAATGTGTGCGAGCTGTGGACGGCGGTTCAGGAGCGCTGCGATGTGGTCTTCCTGGTGATGAACGACGGCGGCTACGGGGTGATCCGCAAGATTCAGGACGCCCAATTCGAAGGCCGCCGCTTCTACGACGATCTATTGATTCCCGACCTCGGCGATTTCGCCCGGGTCGCCGGCCTGCCCCATTGGCGCTGCCAATCCGTGGAGCAGGTCGGCGCCGCCCTCGAAGCGGCCTTCGCGGGTCCCGCCCCGGCCCTGGTCGAGGTCGCGATGAAACACCACCCCACCGGCAACGTCGCGCTCTTACCTGACATCCCCTTCACCGGCAGCGACGACACGAGCCTGCCGGACGCGCTCACCCAGGCCACGGGGACAAGGTTGATGTACGTCGGCAACCTCGAAAGCTACCAGGGGATCGACCTGATGCTCGACGCCTTCGCCAGGGTCGCCGACACACACGACAACGCGGTGCTCCTGATCGTCGGGTCCACCGAGCAGTTGCCAGCGTTCGATCAACAATGGGATGAGTTGTCCCGCCGTCGGGCCGTCTTGAGCACTTGGCACCTGCAGCCGGGTCAAGTCCTCGACAAGGCCACACTCGCCTACATGCTGCGTACGCTTTGCGATCTACCGCGCAGCCTCAACGAGACGCTGGCATCCGCAACCGGCCTGGGGGACCGCCGCTACGCCCTGCGGACCTGCATCGACGGCGGTCTGCTGCCGTACGGTCGGCCGCACGATCCGGTTACCGGAGGCGAACTCCTTTCTGCACTGACCCGGGCCCAGGATTGCGGGAAGGGCGGGTCGAACCTGGCGCCACGGAAGCCCTAGAGCAAGCTCTATTTCTGTGTAGCGGTCCGAGACCTGTTTTTTCCGGGAGATCTGCCTGGAATGGCGAACCACAACAAATGGAAACGCTATAACACCCTGAAAACACATAGCTTCCGAACAAAATGACTCCAATCCAGCTCGCCGGCCCGGTTCTTGCTGGCGCGGTTTTCTTTCGGAAGTGTCTTGATTTCTTGGCGGGTATCACGAGAATGCGCCCTTTTACCCTGGAGGTTCTTGGGAGGCCCAGACTATGAAACTCAGTTGTAAGCAACGTCGCATACGGATCAAAACGGATAGGCCGGGCGTGCGTCTTCACAACCGAAACGCCAAAGAGGCTGAACGCCAGCGTCGTGACATCCGCATGATGGAAAAGATCAAAGCTGGCGCCTTGCCCTTTGCGCCGCCGGTGATGAGCTGGCTAAGCAAGAAGTTGGATAAGCGATCGTCGGTCATTACGCCCCAGGACATCAAAACGCTGGTTGGATAATCTGCAGTGAGTGGAAGCGCCCGGATCTTGTCCGGGTGAGATGAGAGCTGTGGGTGTGCGGCCGGTCGCAAAGACCGGCCGTCTTGCTGCGCGGGAAGAGTCCCGTGCCCGACGCATCCTTTCGGAGAATGCACGGAGTCATGCGGTCTACTCGAAGGTCTTTCATCAAAACCGCAACAGCCGGCGCCATCGGCTATGCCGTCCTGCGCGATGATGCGATCGACCGCGTGCGGGCAGCCGTCACCAACGCCGACGGCGCTTCACCAGCTTCCCTGGCCGGCGATGAGAATTTCTGGTTTCAAGTCCAACAGGCCTATGACGTTGACCGCTCGCTAACCAATCTGAATAACGGCGGGGTGTCGCCGGCGCCGCGAGTCGTGCTCGACGCCATGCGCCGGCATGTTCAGTTCACGAACCAACTCCCCTCGCGGCATCTGTGGACGGTGCTTGATCCGCAGGTCGAGACGGTGCGCGGGCGTTTGGCTAATGCGTTCGGATGCGATGCGGAAGAACTGGCCATCACCCGCAACACCAGCGAGGCGCTGGAAATCTGTCTCTACGGGATGGATCTCAAACGCGGCGACGAAGTCCTCAGCACCAGCTACGACTACCCGCGCATGCTCAACACGCTTCGGCAGCGCGCCCTGCGCGAGGGGATCGTCCTCAAGACGTTCCCCATTCCCACGCCACCGGACGACCCGAAGCAACTGCTCCGACTGTTCGAGCAGAACATCACGCCCAAAACGAAAATCATCCTGGTCAGCCACATTACCTACATCAACGGGCAGATTTTCCCCGTCAAGTCGGTTGTCGAGTTGGGGCGGCGGCACGGCATCGAGGTGATCGTGGACGGAGCCCATGCCTTCGGGCACTTTGCATTCAAGCACGCCGATCTGGACTGCGACTACTACGGCACGAGCCTGCACAAGTGGACCAGCGCCCCCATCGGAACCGGGTTTCTTTACGTGCGAAAATCCAAAATCGCCGGCCTCTGGCCGCTCATGGCTGGGCCCAAGCCCAATAGCGACGACATCCGAAAGTTCGAGGAGATCGGCACGCACCCCACCGCCCCTCGACTCGCCATCGCCGAAGCGATCACTTTCTACGAAAGCATCGGACCCGACCGCAAGGAGGCGCGCCTGCGCTTTCTGCGCGACCGCTGGGCCAAACGACTGATGCGGCAAAAGGGCGTGAAGCTATATACGAGTCTTGACCCCGCTCAATCCTGCGGCATCGCAACGATGAGCGTCGAGGGCGTAACCGGCGGGCAGCTTGTGGAGCACCTGTTCAAGAACCATCGGATCGTGGTGACCGCCATCAAGCACGAACACATCGACGGCATCCGCGTCACGCCCAACACCTACACGACGCTGCGCGAAATCGATCGGTTCTGTGAGGCCATGCAGCGCGTGATTCAAGACGGCCTGCCGACCTAACACAGCGTTCCATAAGTCAAACGAGAATCTGAGCCGC
>JADFMZ010000083.1 GCA_022563615.1 Planctomycetota bacterium | reverse complement strand
AAGGGCTAAGGCTCGATCATCGGAGGCCTGTCCACGATCTTCGAGCGCCGAAATTAGCCTTCGGGCATCGTCTGAAGCCGCAGGCTAGAAGTATGCCTCCATGGCGAAAAACCCGATATACCCCAGCCCATGATCTGTCCAAATAGATTGCCGTTGCGGCGACCCACCCGTGATTCTGGGCCGCTAGGGCCCTGTCGGAAAACTCGTCAATCTTGCTTTCCTGGACCGATGTCATGATGTAACGAGTTGATGAAAATGAATTCATCATGCTTCGACATCGGCTCACGCATGAGCAATGGGACTTGATTTCGGATGTGTTTGCGGCGCCCGAACGGACGGGTCGGCCACCTCGGGATCGTCGACAGGTTGTAGATGGCATCATTTGGATTCTGCGCACGGGTTCGCCGTGGCGTAATTTGCCAGACGCTCTTGGGCCATAGGCGTGCCGTGCCATACCCCCCGATTCAAACGGCGGTCGCGACGGTCTCGTACGATCCCAGTCACGCACGCAACGGCCGCCCATCGGAATCCGTCAGCCCCGAGCCCCGGCGGATCAGCGCATGCCGCCTTTCCTTCCGACCAACCCATGAGACGAGGTCTTGATCCCTTTGACCGCGGATTGCAGGGCCTCGCGACTGGGGGCGAATTCCATGGCAGTATCGTAATAGATTTGGTCCGACTCAATCATTTCGCACAGCGAGGAAGTGAAGGAGCGCATGCCGTCGGCTGAAGATTGGTCGATGATGGCAGGCAGGCTGTCGTCCTCCTCGCGCAAGATCTTGTCCTTGACAACCGAATTGTTGATCAGAACCTCGGTTACGGGAAAACGGCTGCCCTCGGCGATGCCGGGCACGAGCCTCTGGCACAGGATGGCCCGCAGGCTGTTGGCCAGCGAAGAACGAACAAAGGCGTGTTCCTGTAGGGGGAAGAACTCCAAAATACGATTGAATGTTTGCTGCACGTCGCTGACATGGAGCGACCCGAATACGAGGTGCCCGGTTTCCGCGGCCTGGAGCGCGGCGGCCATCGTTTCCCGGTCGCGCATTTCCCCGATCAAAATGCAGTCGGGATCCTGACGCACAACGGAGCGCAGGGCTTCCTGGAAATCGGGCACGTCGATCCCGATCTCGCGCTGGGAGATGATCGATTTTTTCGCCTGGAACATATACTCGACGGGATCCTCGATGGTGAGAATGTGCAGGCTCCGCGTGGCGTTGATCAGTTCCACCATCGCGGCCAAAGTCGTACTCTTCCCGCACCCGGTGACGCCGGCGACCAGAACGAGCCCCTCTGCAGTTTGAGTCGTCGTCTGCTCGTAGATGTCGGGCAGATGGAGCTCCTTGAAGGAGGGGATCTTGCTGAGCACGCGCCGGATGGAAGCGTGTATATTCCCGGTGGCGCGGAAGATGTTGATGCGGAAGCGGTCGCCGCCGTGGCCCGGCGCCGAAAAGTCGATCGCCCCGGCCCTCTCGAATTCCGAGCGCCGCACTTCAGGCATCATCGGCATCAGCATTTGTTCGATGTAGGATCCATCCGGCAGAGGCGGCATGTGCGTCTTGCGCAATTGCCCGGCGATGCGGTAATAGGGCGAGTACCCAACCTTCAGGTGCAAGTCAGACGCGTCGAACTGCGTCATGCTCATCAGCAATTGTTCGATGGCTTCTTTCGGCGACGGCAGAGACTCTGTCACAGGGTCACTCCACAGGACCACACGGGCCCTTGGTTTGGGAAACTTTACCGGAACACGGCCACCCAACCCGCTGCAGCTCCGATCGCCAACAGGGCGACGGCGGTTGCGGCGAACCAGGTCAGCCGCCGACTTTGTCGCTCGACACCGGCCGAAAGACGCTCCTGTCGCTCGAGCGCGTCGGTCCGCAGATCGTTCAGCGCGCCGGCGGACGCCTGGACCCCCTCTACCAAAGTCGTGAGCGCCCGCTGAAACTGCTCCATGGCTGCAGCGCCCTTTTCATTCGCTTGCCGGGACGATTCCAAATGCCGGGCAATCGAAACCATCGTGTCCCGATGCTCCTGAATCCGTGGTGTCAGCGAGGCGAGCGATTCCTCAACTCGCGCGGTGCAGGCGGCTTGGTCGTGGATTCGGGCCGCGATCTGTTCGTGCAAGGCCTGTTGGCTTTGCAACGTCGTGGAAAGCTCTCCCACGCCGTGGTTCAATTGACCGAGGGAACGAGCCATTTCGTCGGAGCGCAGCGTTTGGCACTCGAGGTGCGCGCGAATGGATTCGGCCAACTCGACGAACTTCGTGAAGAGTTGTTCGAGCCGGTCGGCTCGAACGGACGCGCCTCCCAGGCGGGACCAGAGCCGATGGGCCAATCCGTCATGAGTACGGCGCGGCTTCGTCGGCGGACGCCCGTCCAGCCTTCCGAGAGGATGATCCGGTGGAGACTCGTCGGCTTCGAAACGGGGTTCGAGGTCTTCGCGGTCCGTCCCCTGAATCCAATGTCCAACGCGCGACCAGAATCCGGTCTTTTCCACGATGATGCGATCCTCCCATGCCGGACCCCTCAGGCGGCAAGGCGCGCGGGGGGTAAGCCATCCCATTGTAGGGGTCTCCGATGGGCTCATCCATTAGAGCAAGCTCTATTTTTCTGCAGCGATCGAACGACCATTTTTCCCAGGAGATTTCCCTGAAATGGCGATACACAATAAATGAAAACGCTGCCAAGAACGATACGCATCGAATCGCCCATCAGCGACCTGCCTACCGGACTTCCCACTCGGATTGCGTCATGCGCTTGACGGGATCAAGCCCGGCTTTGCGCAGTTGAACGTTGACTGCGTCAAGAGGGCCGCCCAGCAGTTCCCCCAGGCGGGTCTCGGTATCGGAAAGTTTGGATTCGAGCACTTCCATGTATTGAAGCTGCGAGTTGGTCGGCCGGCCTTCATAACCATTGACCGACCCATAGAGCCCTCCGAGTTTTTCGCGTAACTGCTCATCGCCAGCCAGGAATCCTCCCTTACGCGTCGCCACGATCGTCTTGCGAAAGGCTTCGAGATCGTCGTCAAGCTTCTTGAGAAGAGTAGAGCAAAGATCATCTTTACTCTGCCCGGCGCCGTCCTCGTCGAGGCCGGCTTTACGATTCTTCAATTGCTTTTGCGCGTCGAGCAGAGCATCCACGGCGTAGGTCAGTCGGCTGAGCATGTCGTACAGCCGGTTCACCGTCTTGTCCTGCAGGGCCATATCCTCCACGGAGTAACCGGCCCGCGAATCGGGCACCAGCGTGACCCGCCCGTCGTAGGTTTTCTTCCCCTTGGTCATGCGCACGGTATAGTCGCCGGCGGACACTCGGGGGCCGATGAACGAGAAGAACTGTGGTACCAGGCTTGACGCCGGAGGCACCTTCGGAGGCTTGCGGCGCATAGGCCAGCTTACGCGGTTGATGCCGGGCCTTTTGCCGCCGGGCAGCGTAGACAAAACCTTGCCGTCACTATCCAGCACTTCGAGCTTCAGGTCGCCGAACAAGTGTCGCTTCTTGAGGTAATAGATGATCTGCGCGCCCGACGGCGGGTTGGCGCCGACGAATTCATTATCGCCGGGGAACTCCTGAACGCTGGCGGGAATGTGCATGACGTTCGGGCGCCCGGTCAGCATGACGACATTCGAGTCCAACACCTCCCTGGTCAATTGGCGCAGAGGGGTGATGTCATCGATAATCAGAATCCCTCGGCCATGGGTGCCGATGATCAAGTCGTGCTCACGAGGATGGATGGCCAAGTCGCGCACGCCCACCTTCGGCAGCTTCTCTTTGAATCGCGCCCACTGCGATCCACCGTCCACCGAAATGTACAGGCCGAACTCCGTGCCTAGAAACAACAGGTTCGGCTCGACCAAGTCCTCACGAACCACGAGGCAGTACCCTTCGACGTCATCCGTCGCCAGGGAGACCCAGGTTCTTCCGTAGTCGGTTGTCTTGTAGAGGTAGGCTTTCTTATCACCGGTGCGGTGTCCGTCGAACGTCACATAGGCCGTCCCCCCGGCATGGTGCCCCGCCTCGATGTGCGTGACCCAGGTATGAGCGGGGACGCCCTCGATGTTGTCGGTAACATTCGTCCAGGTTCCGCCGCCGTCGCGCGTGACCTGGACGTTGCCGTCATCGGTGCCCACCCAGATCACCTTTTCGTTCCCTGGCGCTTCATTGATGGTGTAGATCGTGCAGTGGTTTTCAGCGGTCGAATTATCGACGGTTAAACCGCCGGATTCCATTTGGCGCTGTTTTTCGGCGTCATCCGTCGTCAGGTCGCCGGAGATCCGTTCCCACGACTCCCCACGGTCGCGCGATCGGAAGAGGAACTGCGCCCCGATGTAAAGGGTGTCCGTCCGGTTGGGGCTTAAATGGATGGGGGCGTTCCAGTTGAAACGGTATTTCGGATCGTCTTTTCCGGGAAGCGGCTGAATATCTTTGGACTCACGGGTTGATTTGCGTATACGTTGGATGCGGCCGCCCTGCCACTCGACGTAGACGATGTCCGAATCCCGAGGATCGACGAAGACGTAGAACCCATCGCCGCCTCCGATGTTGTCCCAATGTTTGTTCTGAATGCCGGAGGGCGTTCGCGATGGACCCATCCACGTGCCGTTGTCCTGCAGGCCGCCGTAGACGTTATATGGATTATCCATGTCGTAGCTGATGCGGTAGAACTGCGAGATCGGCAAGGCTTGCATGAAGTTCCAGTTCACGCCACGGTCAAAGGAGGAATAGATTCCGCCATCGGTCCCCACGAGCAACCGGTCGGGATTGTCGGGGTCGATCCAGAAAGCGTGATGATCCGGGTGCGTGCGGCCACCGAGACCGCTCCAGGTTTGGCCGCCGTCGGTGCTCACGGAGGTGGAACCGGCCGGCTTGTACACCCGATTGTAGTCGGTCGGGTCAACCAGCAGCAGGGAGAAATAGAACGGCCGCCCCTCGACGTTGCTGGTGGTGCCAACCCAGCGCCAGGTTTCGCCAAGATCATCGGAACGATACATGGCTGTGTGTTCCGATTCCACGGTTGCATATACGACGCTGGGACGTGTCGGCGCAACAGCCAGGGCGATTCTTCCCAGCTCCCCTTGGGGCAACCCGCTCGTGATCTTGCGCCAGCTCTTTCCGCCGTCGGCCGTCTTGTACAACCCACTACCGGGCCCGCCCGACTTGAAAAAATAAGGCCAGCGACGGAACTGCCACATGCCGGCATACCGATTGCCGGGCTCCTGCGGGTCCATGGCCAGGTCGCCGCAACCGGTGTCCTCATCCACGTACAGGATTCGCTCCCAGTTCTTGCCGCCGTCGGTGGTCTTGTAGACGCCTCGTTGTTCGTTGGCGTCCCAAAGATGGCCCGTGACGCAGACATATATGGTATCGCTGTCGTTCGGATCGATCAGGATCTTGGACATGCGTTCGGAGTCTTTCAGGCCCATGTGCTCCCAGTTATCGCCGCCGTCGGTGGTCTTGTAGATACCCGTGCCGACGGACACGCTGTTGCGAGTCCAAGGCTCGCCCGTACCGACCCAGACCACATCGGGGTTCTTGCGATCTATGGTGACGGCGCCGATCGACTGGGTGTATTTGTCGAAGACCGGTTTGAAAGTGGTTCCGCCGTTTTTAGATTTCCAGACGCCACCGCCGGCGGCACCGAGATAAATAGTCAGGCGACCGTCCCTGGTGACGGCATCGAGGGCGCTGATTCGTCCCGCCATGACCGCCGGCCCGATCGCCCGCGCTTTCATTCCGCCAAACGTGGCCGACGTCACCTTCGTCTCGGCCTGGGCGCCAGCGGTCAGCGCAAGAAGCGCCACGGCGCCCAATCGGAACCGGCTCGCCCCAAGGGTCCGTCGCCAGTGCATCAGCTTTCGATTAACCCTGGTCTTTGGCATCGTCTTTGTCTTCCTTCTTGGATTTGGCGGTCGTCTCTGCCTTCTTGACCTCGGGCATGGCGAATCGTTCATCGGGCATAGGTACGTTCATCTCCACCTTCTCAAGCGTGATGTTCCCGCCCATGCCCCCTCCCTGCGGTTGGATCGAATGCGCAATCAAAAGGCCGTTCACTTCCTTGTAGTCGCCGAGCACGAAGGCGAAATCGATCTCCGTTCCCTGAAACTTACGTTTGCCTTCCATCTTGATCGGGATGAAATATTCGACGTCGAGGTAATGATACTCGACGTTGCCGTTCTTTCTGGTGAGCTTGAGTTTGTAAACATCCGAGCCCTCAATCTCGTCCTTGCCGATCAGCTCGACCTGATGCCCTTTCTTCTTGTAATCCACCAGCGGACCGTCCATGTCCGCCTGGTTCTCGAACATCTCTATCTGGTCGGGCGGCATCTTCTCCGGTTCGGTCTTGCCCGCAAAAGGCATGATCGACCATCCGATCTTGCCGTCGTATGCTTGAGTCGCGGTCATGCCCTGGAACGTGAACTCGACACGCATCTTGTTGGGTCGCTTGCTTTCAATGACCATGGGCGCCTCCATGCCGCCGCCCATCGTGAGCTTGGCGGTGACTCTCATGGACTTGACCGCATCGATCGCCTTTCGCCCGCCGATCGCCTCGATGTACTTGGCGATCACCTCGTCGGCTGTCTTTGGCTCGCCGGCCTGAACGAAGGTTGAGGAACCGATCAGAACGCACAATACTCGCAAAACACTTGGAACCAGACACTTGTGGTGCATGAGTGGGCCTCCTTCAGCTCGCCTTACTTCTTGGGAAAGGAACGGATTGTCGCAAGAAAACTCGGAGCGATCAAGATGTCGTTGTAGGAAATTGTCGTAATCCCTTGTCTCGCAGTGCAATCATCTTTTGACAACTTCTTCCCAATGGATCATGCTGTCGATCGTCAGGCTGGGGTTCCGTTCCTTAGATATTGCAGATCCGCCAGATGGTCCAAGTAACCTTCACGCCAAACATTCAACGCCACGTGACGTGCCCTCCACGGGAAGTCGTCGGCAAAACCGTGCGCGAAGTATTGGACTCGATCTTCGCCGTGAATGAACGTGCACGGGGCTATGTTCTGGACGATCAAGGCGCGCTGCGAAAGCATATGATGATCTTTGTGGACAGCCGACCGATCCGCGACCGAGTCCGCCTGACGGACCTCGTGCCCGAGTCGGCGGAAGTCTATGTCATGCAAGCTCTGTCCGGCGGGTAGCGCACATCGATTCGTCCACCGACGCGCAGGGCTGATCCTTCGGAGTTCAAGACGATGAGCAACCGCCTGTTAGTAGCCACGCGCAAAGGATTGTTTGCCTTTGAGCGCAGCAACCGCAAAGGGAAGCCCTCCTGGGTAATTCAGCAAACCTCCTTCCTGGCGGACAATGTCACCCTGGTACTGCCCGACGCACGAGACGGCTCGGTCTACGCCGCCCTGGACCACGGCCATTTCGGTGTGAAGCTCCATCGCTCGGCAGACGGCGGCGTTCACTGGCAGGAGTGCGCCGTTCCGGTCTATCCGCCGAAACCGGAAGACCTGGAGGAACCGGCTCCGGAGGGCGCCACCTCATACCCTTGGAGCCTGAAGTTGGTCTGGGCGTTGGAAGCCGGGGGGCTGGATCAACCGGACGCACTGTGGTGTGGAACGCTTCCGGGCGGGCTGTTTCGCTCCAACGATCGCGGCGAGAGCTGGACCCTGGTTCGCTCGCTCTGGGATCGTCCGGAGCGCATGGAGTGGTTCGGGGGCGGCGAGGATTATCCCGGCATCCATTCGATCTGTGTCGATCCCCGCGATTCGCAACGGGTGACACTGGGCGTTTCCTGCGGCGGCGTTTGGGTCACACAGGACGGGGGCAAAACGTGGGCGTGCCGGGCGTCGGGGATGTGGGCCGCCTATATGCCGCCCGAGCGCAAGGACGACCCCAACATCCAGGATCCGCATTGCGTCGTTCAGTGCGCAGCCAACCCCGACGTGCTCTGGGCGCAGCATCACAACGGAATCTTTCGTTCTACTGACGGCGCCGCATCCTGGCAGGAAGTGAAGTCCACGCCCTCCAGCTTCGGCTTTGCCGTAGCCGTGCATCCAGCCGATCCAGACACAGCCTGGTTCGTACCCGGCATCAGCGACGAAAAGCGGATTCCGGTCGACGGGAAGGTGGTCGTTTCGCGGACGCGAGACGGAGGCAACACCTTTGAAGTGTTGCGAAAAGGCCTGCCGCAGGAACACGCCTACGACCTGACGTTTCGTCACGCTCTGGACGTGGACGAGACCGGCGACCGCCTGGCCTTTGGCAGCACGACCGGATCGCTGTGGATATCCGAAGACCAGGGCGACACCTGGCAGCAGATCATGTCGCACCTTCCACCCGTGTATTGTGTACGGTTTCGGTAATCAGCGCGATGCGGTGGGCGCCTTTCAGAGGGCGCCTCTTACTTGAGATAGGCAACAGCCTGATCGGTTTCGCCGTCCATGGCGATGGTCAGTTTTCGGCGGGCGGCGGCGCTGGGAACGTGGATGACTCGAATATCGTCGGCGAATTCGGCGTCGGCGGGAACGATGCCGGCCAGAGCGTTGGGGGTGCTGTTCAGGAACGCATGGTTGAAGCGGTTTTGCGGTTCATCGGGGTAGAGCGGTAGATAATCGATACCCGCTTCGACGAGATCCTGGAAGAAGTGGGTGCCGAAGGAGACCTCGGGGCAAAAGCCCTCGCGCTGCCTGGCGATTTCGATCAACATGCGGCATCGGTTGATGTCGGCGTAGTGAACCGGCACCCCCAGGCGGATATCGTTGCTTCCCCACCTCCCGGGGCCCACCAGAATAAACGTCTTGGGTTTGAGCGTTCGATTGAGGCGTCCGATGACACGGGCGATTTCGATTCGGCGCTGTCGCGTCGGTACGGCGTCGTATCGATCGGGGTCCACATAGACGATATATTCAATGCCCTCGATCAGGCCGGTGCGGACGAAGCGATGGGCGTCGAAGATCACGTCTTGATCGGGAATGTCGTCGGGGATGGTGACGGGGGCGGCCTCGGGCATTTGGGACTGCGTGCGGCACTGCAAGACGTAGAGTTTTTCGCCGTCACAGGCGAACTCCATATCGACGGGAACGCCGTAGGCCCGTTCAAGCCGGGTCAGCAACTCCTGGATGCGCTGGGGGAAAGGCGTGTCGCGTAAGAGCTTGTCGAAGGTGATGCACAGGTCATTCGGATCGGCGCTGACGCGCAGTCCGGTGGGAGGATACAGCCCGCCGTCCCGATGCACGGATACGATTTTGTCGAGCATGGGGAAATCCAGGCCGTGGGCGAGCAGTTCGCGCAAGCGAATGGTCACAAAGCGATTGTTGGGCAGGTCGATGACATCCAGAGATCGTTGCGCGGATCGGAGGATTTCCTGCACGTTGGATTCGGGGCGGAGCGTCGGGGCGCCCAGGGCGACCATGCGTGGATAATCTGGCCCGCTACGATCGACGGCGCGCGTGCCCAGACCCATCACCAGGCGCAGGAGGCCTTCCTCGCGCCGGATGCGGGGCGACCAGCGATATTCATTACGGGAAAAGGCGACACCGGCCAAAGCGGGAAGGAAGTAGTCCCCGAAGCGATACCCGACGACCTTCTGAATCAGGATGGCCATCTCTTCGACGTAGTCGATCAGGTTGTGCTCCTGGCGATAGAAAATCGGGTCGGGCGCCAGCGTGCTGGCATAGACCTCGGCGATGGCGCCGAGCAATGCGTGGAGTCGCTGCTCGAGCGATCCCTGGTTGGCCAGAAAATAGCTGGCGTACTTGCCGCAAAAGCAGGTACCCAAGCGGTCTTCAAGAAGGCTGGAGGATCGTACAATCAGCGGATGGGTTCCGATCTTTTCGAGGACGCCGCGCAGGTCGTGCACGATCCTCAGGGGGAAGTCGCCATGGCGAAACACCCCTCGGATCAGGGGGTACTCGCGAGTCACGTCCTCGATCGGCTTGTATTTTTGCGCCTGGTACTCGTCGAGACGGTTGAGGCGAAGAAACTCCTCGATGACGTCGCTGCGCAGGTAGTAGGATTCCGGGATGGCCAGGGGGAGGAAGGGTTGCTCTTTGTGATCCGCAGCCAAGATGCGATGGGCCAGCAGCATTCCGCCGGCTTTGCCGCCGATCCGACCCATGCCGGTGTGGCTGCCGATCATCCGCCGGGTGATGTCGTCGAAGTCCCGAATGGTCAGGAAGTTCTTGGCGATGCCGATAAACTCAAGTTGGTCACTCACGAAGTGTCGGATCAGCGCGACGCGGGTGGCGATGACCTCAGCCGGGGCCAGCCGGGTTTCGCCCAACGGCAACTGGCAAAAGCGCTGGATTTTTTCCGCCAACTCACGAAAGGTGAGATGGGGCATGTTGGCCACATGCTCAAGGCTTTGGACCTCCTCGCGCTTGAGCGTGAGGTTGACCAAAT
>JADFMZ010000414.1 GCA_022563615.1 Planctomycetota bacterium | reverse complement strand
AGGGGGAGGCCACGTCTTCGATGTGTACACGCGGTCCACGTCTCCCGGCCATCGGGGTGGCCGACCCGCCAACGCCGTCTGTGCGTCTCAACTCGAGCGAATCGACGTCGATTTGCGTCACATCGAGGGAGCCGCTTCCGACGATGGCCACCGTGACAACGCCTTGGCTTCGTGGATTCACGGGGTTCGGACATGATTCCGGTTTGATATCAAGGTGCGCCAATACAGAACAAAGGGCCAGGTTCGGATCACGGGCAAGCTCGGCGCATTGAGCGTCCCACTCGATCTGACAGCAAAACTGCGAAAAGAATGGAAAGCCCGGCGCAAAACGACACACGTTGGTGCAACAGAACGGATCTTCGCAGCCGGGGAACTTTTCACAGAAGGATTCCCGACAATCCACGTTTCCGCGATCGGGATTGCAGAACTCACCGTCACGCGCCCCGCCTACGCACTCGGGCGTATCCGGAGCGACGAAAACGCAAGCCCCGTCATCGTTACAGTCCGCGGCGGATATGCACGACGCCCCCGGGCGACAACCGCGCTGGCATTCACCCAGGAAACATTCGCCCCGGCATTGGAAGTCGAAATCACACGGCGCACCGTCGCCTGGAAGGCATCCGCCGTTGCAGAACCGTTCGCGCCCGACCGTGCAGTCACCCTCGCGCTCCAGGCAAGCGATGAGAGGACACCGTTGCGTGCCGATTCC
Organism: Planctomycetota bacterium; assembly: GCA_022563615.1. Taxonomy (GTDB): domain Bacteria; phylum Planctomycetota; class Phycisphaerae; order UBA1845; family UBA1845; genus JADFMZ01. Next base: position 2,249 of record JADFMZ010000414.1, on the reverse strand, counting down.
GCAGAGCATTCCCTGCTGCCAGAGACGTGGCTTCCACGTGGGACGCACCGCGTTGCACTCCTCTTGCGTAAGGTCGATGCATGTATCTTGCGGCGTACAACACGCTGCTACGGTGGCCTCACCGAATGATTTCTCTAGCTCAACCCGCTGGGCGAACCCGGCCTGAACCATCATCACCAACAAACCAATCATCAAACCTGCACGGGACATAGCCAACCCCCTTACCGTTGTTTCCTTGACGAGAACTGAACCCCAAGCACTTGCGCTATCCTGGACGCCGTCTGGAGCGTCACGTCCTGAGTTCCCCACCGCGAATCCGTGAACGGCCCTGTTAGGATACGCCGTTTCCAACGGAAATCTGATTTCGGTTAAGAACGGACTCGCGCATCTCCTCGCGTAGCTGACGCGTAAGATCGACTACCTTGCGATCAAGGCTATCACGAATCGGAGAGACAGTCAAATCCCTAGCACTTCACGGGCCAAACGATCGCCCGCATACCCATCAGCACCCAAGGGGCGACACCACATTCGCCACACGAAAACGAGGTTGGCTATCGTGAAATCGGCGGCGTGAAGTTGAACCGCTTGGCCTGCATGAAGAACCGTAGCGGGTTGTCGTAGACAGTTGCCCGGCCCCCATAATGCGGGCAACCTGGACTCCATCTGGGAATCTGCTCGAATAAGCCGGCTGGCCAAGGCCGATTGCGCCTCCACAACCCGGAGAGGATTGCCGCCGGCGACCTGCCCTTGACGGCCGCGTCCTGGCCTAGTAACCTTAGGGCAGTATGATTCCTATCCGTTATCGAGGATTGGCAAGTCTGGTGCTTGTCGCCGCTTGCATGCTGCCCGTGCGGTCGACCGCTCAGACGACGGGCTCGTCCGACGAGATCCTCGATGAACCATTCGCTTGGAACGATGCGCCCGCTTTCGATGATGCAACCTTCCGCGACCTCAGCCGACTGATTTCCGATTCGCCCCAACGGATCATTCTTGACGTTTGGGGCGGGGCGCTCACCCAAGGCGCCGCGGCGGTCGCGCGATTACACGTGAGCGTGGAGTCCGGAGGGTCCAACTCGATTACGGTGGCACGCGGAGCCGAGGTGCGCTACGAAGTGGTCGGTCTGCTAAGTGACGACGCCAACGAGGGGCTCGCGCTTGTGGGTTTCGACCTTGTGTTCGACGGTGGTGACCTGATTCCCGCGGATGAGCCGTTCGGTGAGCCTGCCCTCGGCTGCGAAAGCCCAATGATCAACTTCACCAAGCCGTGGGGGATCACGAACCCCGCCGGTTACGGTGGAACGGTGATCGACGGAAATCTGATTCAGGTAGGCGGCGGGCAGAACACGATCAACAATACGCTCGAGGACTTCGGATTTCTCATGGGACCCGTGTTGACCGGTGTGGCCCAACCCTCGGGATGCGGCCCGGCGGTCCTGGTGACCGGGACCGTAACCGCGCCACTCACCGACGGGACCTACAACTTGGCCATCATGGAACTGTTCGCGAATATCATCGTGCAAGGCGAAACCGGCGAAGTATTCTGGGCTAGCGCCGCTGCCGGCGTTGGGACGTTGACGAACCTTCGGATAACAGTCTCCGGCGGTCCTCGACGGTACCCAGTGCGTCGCGGAGCACGACCCGACGTGCTTAAGGTTGGTCGAAACTCCTCGCGCCCGTGATCCCAAATCCGGTTGAGCAACTCATAACTACAGCGCAAAGTTCTCTCGCACGCGGCTGCAGCGTTGGCGATGATTGCGAATCAGGAACCGCGCGGGTGCCCATCCACAACCCGGAGAGGATCGCCGCCGGGATCATCGCGCCCGATAGGACGACGCTGGGTCAGCGTGCTATTGCTCTCACGGCGATCCGTCCACAGGGTTTAATCGTCGTAGTGCATCGTCGATTGTCGAAGGTTCGCGCGTCCCGACGATGAGGATGCAGTCGGACGCTGAAAACGGCATCCCGTCCAGTAGCCTGCCGTTGAGTATGAGATTGACAGAGGTCTTGTGCGAAAACCGGGTGAGTTCAAGTGTTCGCGCCAGCTCAGGCGTTGAGAATTTTAGGATGAGGTCGTCGAAGCCGTCGGCGCCAAGCTCGTGACATTCGCACGACTCGCCATCAAAGGGGGAGGCCACGTCTTCGATGTGTACACGCGGTCCACGTCTCCCAGCCATCGGGGTGGCCGACCCGCCAACGCCGTCTGTGCGTCTCAACTCGAGCGAATCGACGTCGATTTGCGTCACATCGAG
>JADFMZ010000413.1 GCA_022563615.1 Planctomycetota bacterium | reverse complement strand
AGAGCGGGATATCACGCAATGTTGAGTATCCCCTCCACCGTCTCGATCTTTCTGTACACGCAGCCGACGGACATGCGCAAGGGCTTCGATGGACTCTCAGCCATCGTGCGCGGCGCGTTCGGGGCCGACCCGCTCGAGGGTCCGTGACAGAAGCGGCGGTTGGGGTCGCAGGCTGAAGGCCTGCCCGAAAGTAGCCGGTGGCAAACGCAGCGCCGCCACCGGACAGCGTTACGACCAAGCCGCCCGACCCTGAAAGGGTCGCCCATTCTCTCGTATATGTGTAACGTAGCGTTCAGGCGACCCCTACAGGGTCGAATGGAAAGGGTGTCGTCGTTACCGTGGGCGGCGTCCGCGTGAGGCGGACTTGCTCACGGCTATCCATGAAAGGTCCTCCCCGTGCAAGTCCAATACGCAACCTTCGGAGAATTCCTTTTCTTCACCTCAAAGGAAACTCCTTCTTCCTGGCTGGCGCTTTCGTTGCGTCGCTCTCTTCCGTGCACCGGCTTAGGGCTGAACTCCTCGTCCGCCCAGCTATCCATTCGGGCTGGCGGTGGACCTGACACCTCACGGCGTCCACGCGGCCCATGATCTCGTCCGGTGCGGGCGGTCCATGTACTAAGAGGCCCGAAGTCGGTTACCCGACGACGACCAAGCCGTGGTCGGACTGGCCCGTTCCCGGACGAGAGTTCTGCGATGTTCTACTGCGGCTTCGGTCACGTTGGGCCGATGCCGTCTTCTTTTTCGATGACCCCGGACGCTCCGGAGGATCATCACGGTATTGCGTCTCCTTCTTGCTGATAGCGTATGCCGTCCGGCAGAGTTCGTGCCCCACCAGAATGTACCCTCGATTGCGGTTCCGTTTCCCACCATCCGTGTAGCGATCAAAGACCTGGCGGAATCGACCGCCTCGTCGAACCGCCCCGTGGGCGGCTTCGATCCACGCCCACTTCAGGGTTCGCCGGCCCATGTGCCCCACATGGCGACCCTTGGGGGCTTCACCTGTCTCCTCTCCGCTGTCGAACGCACGCGGAGCCAACAAGCTGTAGGACGCCAGATGTTTAGCACTCTTGAAGCGAGCGAAGTCGCCAACTTCCGCCAGGATGGTGTGGGCCAACACCGCGCCTACACCCGGCAGACCCTGCAAACGCTTGCCCTCCGGCGTCGCTTGCAGTTGGCGATAGATCGTCCGCGTCACCGTCGCAAGCTGACGACGAAGCTGATCCAGGAGCTGCAAATAGCCCTGCAACGTCGCACGGGCGCTCTCGCGGAGCTGCGGGTTCTTGGCATCGTTGGCCAACTGCGTCAACATCCTGCGACCCGCAACGCCAAACAAATCCGCGAAATCGTGCAGTATTCCATGCCGGTGCAAGATCGCGTGAATGCGGTTCTTCAATCCCGTCTGTATCTGCACGAGACTCATCCGAAAACGCAGCCACTCCCGGCGATCCCGCACCTCACGCGGTGGAAGCCATACCTGCCACCACCGATCCGTCTGACTTCCCAGTTCCGACAGCAGATCCGCGTCCGTGCGATTGCTCTTGGCCATCCCGCGCGCGTTCCGCCAGGCCGCCACCTTGCGGCTGCTGGCCAGACAGGGCTCAAGCCCCGCCTCTTCGAGCTCCTCGCATATCCACTCCCAGCCCAGGGCCAGCGCACACTAAACCCCTTGCGCCATAAGGACTTCCATCAAGAAGCCATCGTCCCACCCGCAAATCCGGCTCTTCCCTATGATGCTGTGCTTTGACGGATGACGCTTGAGCAGGCTGATCGCAAAGCGACGCAGCCACGAAAGATTGTTCGCGATGAACCGCTTGCGCGTGCGACTTTGGTCTTCATGGAACGACACGTCGAGCACCCAATGCAGTGAATTCTCAATGCCCCAATGGCCACGCACGGCTTCAGCAAATCGCTTGCCGCTTAAGAAACGACTGACGATATAATACCGCACGTCGCAAGTCGTCGCACCGTCAGATTTCGTTGACACACGGACCGCCATTCCGATGGCTTTCAGCCCCGGCCATGCATCCTTCATTGGGAAATCGTCCGGGATTCTGGCCAGCACATAATAGTGTTCGTCTTCACGGCCGTGGCCTTTCTCCGACGTCTCATGTTGCCGAACTTTCATTTGTAACAAGTCGTCTTCGCGATCCTCGCTGAAGATGTCTTTGATGGCCTCATGCAGCTTCGGCTGGTTTTCCTTCACAGCCAGCACATAGTCCGCTTGGCTGTCCACGATTTTCTTTGCGATCTTCTTCTGACACCCCATCGCATCGATCGTGACAATGGCGCCTTTGACGTCGAGTCGATCGATTAGCTCTGGAATAGCAGTGATTTCGTTGGATTTCTCCTCGGTCGCGACCTGCCCCAAAGTGAGACCGTTCTCAGTGGACCATGCGCTTACCATGTGCAGTGGGCCAAGCCCATTGCTTCGATCATGCGAGCGGCGCATCGTCTTGCCGTCGATGGCGACGATTGGCTGCGCGATCGCGTCGGCGCTAGCCAAACTTGCGATCCACGATGCGAACGCGGCCTGGAACGCCTCGGGTTTCAGCGTGGTGAGAATACGGCGAATACAATCCCGCGAGGGAATGCCGTTGGGAAGTTCGAGCACCGTTTTCAACCATTTCGACTTCGGCTTCGAACTGGCCCATTGTGCAATAGTCGATGGACCATCACATCCCACGATGATGCCGCATACGGCAATGGCGATTACATCGCCGAGCAGATGAAGGCGATTGATGTCATGACGCGGGTCGGGTAGGGATTCAAAGTGCTTAACAACGGACTGAAGACTCACAATCGTTTCGGCCATCGGTTCTATCCTCCTGACTGTTTTTCCTTGCGGTTCCATCCGTCAAGGCTCAGTAGGATATAGCCGAAAGCAGCGCACTGCGCAAACTTGCCCCGTTTACCCATCTGCCCTATTTGTGCGCGCTGGCCCTGTACCCGACCCGCGTCAT
>JADFMZ010000412.1 GCA_022563615.1 Planctomycetota bacterium | reverse complement strand
CTGCTATTGGAACGTCGGCGTGGAGCAGGATCTCAACTACTTGGGCAATCCCACACAACCGGACATTCAACTTCCGGGTAGTGACCCTTCATTCTCGCCCCCACAGACGTTTTACCCATACGACGACTGGACGAAGGTGAGCCTGCCGCTGGCAGCCACGTTGGGCGATCGCGCGCCAGCCATCAACTATCCGACTGACGAACTGACGGCCGAGGCTCGGGAGTGGATCGATGCGAACTTCCCACTTCCGCCGGGCGTGTGTCTTGCCGATTTGGATCGCGACGGTCAGAGCGACCTCGCGGACTTCTCCATTTTTCACGGTTGCATGAGCGGACCTGGGCAGCCCGTGGCACCCGGTTGCGAACGCAAGGACATGGACGTTGACGGTGACGCAGACTTGGCTGACTTCGCGATATTCCAAGCGTCATTTGGCTGCCCGTAACCGCGGACCGCACTGTGGCTTCGTTATGAAGCCGCTCATCGGCCAGAATTGGGGTTGCAGCGTAATCAGCCGCCTGACGGAGGTGTGGTTCCTTTAGCACTCGATCTGCCGGCTTGCCTTCGATAAGGAGCCGGAGTTTTCCGCCCATAGATTCATGCGACCTTCCGCCTCGAGTTGCACGTCCAGTCGATGCCCCAGAGATCGTCGTCATGTTTCAGGCGTGTGCTACGGTCTGGAGTGGCACGCTATCGTGTGATCTCGACGACGGAGTTCAGCTCGCCGTACTCATTCGTTTCGATGACCGGGTTGTGGACGTCGTGGAGCCACCGCCCGTCCACGACGAGCCGGTAGCGATAGCGCCCCTTGGGCAGCCGAAGCCGGCATTCAAAATCGCCGTTGGTCAGCTTGCGCATGGGGGTGGTGTGGGGCATCCAATCGTTGAAGTCGCCGGCCAATTGGATCTCCGATGCATCCGGATGGCGGCTTCGAAAAATCACCGTCTCGCCCTCTTGCCGAACGCCGTAAATCTGCTCGATCTTGCGGTCGATTTGTTCGTGGGTCGCAACAGGTGCTGCGGGTCCAGCCTGGCGAGCAACAACCGCTGGAGCAGGCGTGGGCGTGGGTGCCGCCTCTTGCGCAGGCTGAGGCTTTTTCTCCTGATCCCGAAGCGGGGACTCCGCTACCGGGGCGGGGTCGATTTCGATGATTGATTTCGATCCTGATCGGTCGGCGGAAGAGGTCACGGACAAGGTCGCTTCCATCGACTCCACCGGTTGGATCCGTACAGCCGGTTCGCGGCTGGGCGTCTTTCGGACGAGACCAACGCTGATCTCCGGCGGAGTAAACGGCTGCAACGCCGCCTCGACCGGCTCCGCCGATGGTTTGGCGCCGGTTACAAGCACCGGCGGTGGCGCAACGTCAGAATCAACTTCAAGGACCGGCGAAGGGGTGGCGTCGCCGACCGGTGCTGCGTTGCCGACCAGTACGGTCGTGGTGGCCAAGAGACGGTCGGCGTCGGCGGCAAGACGCTCGGCATGCGCGAGAATATCCGAGGTAAGCTTTCCGGGGCGCTGGCCGGCCATCACTTCCCGGGCCAGTTTCTGGAAATCCCGCGCCCCCATGCTCGTGGGCGCGAATTCGGTAATCGGTTGGCCGAAGCTGACCCCCTCCCGCAGTTTCGTGTTGAAGTTCAGGACCGTCTGGCAAACCAGGCCCTCAAACCGTTTCCGAACCTCAGCCAGAGTTTCGCGGGCCAACTTGGTCCGAACGTCATACTGATTAGGCAGGATCCGAACGGAGGGCTTCGCTTGCGCCGGCCCTTCAAGCTGGTCGATCGTTAGAAGCTGCTGCGTCAGGCCTTGAAGGGCGAAAAATCCGGTATCGATCGGGATGATGACTTCATCAGCGGCGCGCAATCCGTTGCGCATCAGAAGTCCCAGGTGGGGCGGGCAGTCCACGACACAATAGTCGTAGCGCCCGGAATTGGATTCGAGCAGATTGCGCAACAGGACGTCGGCGCCATCGTCCGTGCCCAGCCTCGGTTCGAGCGTGGCCAAGTTGGCTCGCGACGGCGCCAGATCCAGATTCGGAGCGATCTGCCAGGTGATGCGGGAGAGTTCCACCGGCTCGCCCTGCATTTGCCCGAGCAGGCAATCCAGAATCGACAGGTCGATCTGTTCGTCGGGCACAGCCGTGCCCAACGCGCAATGTTGGGGTGCCGCCACGTAATTGTCGGGCCGCTCGAGCGAGATCCTCCGGGTTGGTCACCTTCACGTTGGCCTCCTCCCCGGGTACCGCCACGACCCGGCGCCCGACAAACTCGAACAATGCCGCGTCGTCGGCCAGCTCGGTCGAAATCCTCGTAAGGGCTCCGAGCTTCTTGGCGGTCAAGGTTACCTGGTTGAGGGTCGGTTCCGATTCAGTTAGGGTGGCGTTTTCAGCCGTGAAGGTCGGCGTAATACCGCCAGACATCCTCGGAATGACCATCACGTCCCGGCCCATCGGAACAACCTCCGCTTCCTGCCGGAACACGCCATACGTCTCGCGCAAACTGATGATCGCTTGATTCAATTCGTCGGGAACGAGAACACCGCCGGCAGTACCAACGCCCTCGGACAGTGCCCGACTTTCGACGTTGTGATTGATGCACCACCTTCTAGCGAATTCGTCACCACAGAAGATCGCACGAAGCCACATACCGGACCGATACGCGGCACGCTGCCCGTCACGGCCCTCATCGAACGCAATCGTGCGGCCGTATCGCGTAAAGGTCGGGTCTCGCTCGAAATCTAGCGTGGTATCCGACGTGTCGGCTTGTCCTGTCCGCTCAGTTGAAATGGCTGGCGAAGTGCGCTTGCCCATCTCCACTAAGCGTTTTTCGTTTTCTACCTGCTTCTCATTCAGCCCTAGCGGCCGGTGGGCGAGCGGTCCGCCCTCTTTGAGGACTGGCTCGCGATCGCCGAGAGTAGCGGCCCCTTTGATCTGCAGGAACAGTCCCGTGTAGATCGTGTCGCCCCACAT
>JADFMZ010000082.1 GCA_022563615.1 Planctomycetota bacterium | reverse complement strand
CCGCAGAGCCCGCAACGCGTGTAGCCCAGAAACAGCTTTCGCGGCGACCACATGCGCTCCAGCGACCGACCCAGAAAGTGCAACACCAACATGTTGATGAACAGATGGCCCGTGCCGGCGTGGAGATACTGAGCCGTCAGCAATCGCCAAACCTGACCGTGGACAACCGCCTGAGCCTGCATCGCGCCCAGGCTGTAGAGCCACACACGAAGGTCCGGGCTTAGCGCACCCAGAACATACACGATCACATTCACGGCGAGCAACGTCGTAACGATGCTTCCGCCGATCAGCCAACCGCGCCTTTGCCCCGACCAGGTTGGTCGGGGCGATACGCGGGCGTAATCTCGATCCTGCCAACCCATCCGCTTGTTCGACCCCTAATATTTGGCTTGCAACAGGTAAAGACCCAAAACCGCCATCGTTTTCGCGTCGCGCAGCTCGCCGGCAAGCAGCCTGCGGCGGGCTTCTTCCAAACCCATCGGCTCAACGACGATCTGCTCATCGTGCTCCAGCGCCTGGCCGACGTGCGTCAGATCACGGGCGACAAAAGCATGCATTCGCTCCGTCAGGATTCCCGGCGACGTGAAGAACTCAGCCAACGGTTGGATGGAGCCAGCCTCGTATCCCGTCTCCTCGATCAACTCGCGGCGGGCCGTCTCGATCGGCGGTTCGTTCGGCTCGATCGTGCCCGCGGGCAGTTCGAGCAGCTCCCGTTCCACCGAATGCCGGTATTGGCGAACCATCACAATTCGATCATCGGCCAGAAAAGGCAGGATCACCACCGCGCCGGGATGTACGATCACGTCGCGGATGAGCGGCTCTGCCCCCTTCCGTGCATAAGCGCGCCGTTCCACCGAAAACCTGGGCGTATTCACAAGTAGTTCGTGCAAATCCAACTCCACGGGAAAGGCGGGCGTTTCGGCACGGAACGTCCATTATAGACGCACGAGCATCGTGCGACAATGCACCTCAACGGGTCGAGCGAAGGTTCGAAGATGAGCCGGCGGTTGTCCCCACGCATTCATCCACTTATGATGGATTGGAGGGACTGCGGGGACACGAGAATATCCTGACGATGAGCAAAAGGGTCATTATCCTGGGTTCGACCGGGTCGATCGGCAGCAGCGCCATCGACGTCATTTCGCGCATGGGCGACCCCTGGGAGATCGTCGGGCTGGCGGCAGGCTCAAGGGCGGCTGAACTGGCCGACCAGGCGAACCGGTTTCGACCCCGAGTGGTGGCGATCTCGGAGGCTGAGGCCGCCCCCGCGCTAACCCGATTGCTTGAATATGCCCCGACCGTGCTCGCGGGGGACGATGCGATGGTCCGACTGTTGGATGAGCAGGCGTGCGAATGCGTGGTCTGTGCGGTGGTGGGAAGTAGCGGGCTCAAAGCCACGATTCGGGCCGTCGAGTTGGGTCGGCGCATTGCGCTGGCCAACAAAGAGGCCTTGGTCATGGCGGGGGCCCTGATTATGCCCCTGGCTGCACGAACCGGCGCGACGATCATCCCTGTGGACAGCGAGCACTCGGCGATCTTCCAAATCCTGCACGGCAGGCGCGCCTCCGAGGTGCACAAAGTCTACCTGACGGCGTCGGGCGGGCCTTTTCGCACTTGGAGCGACGAGACCATGAACGAAATTACGGTGCAGGACGCCCTACAACATCCGACCTGGAAGATGGGCCCGAAAATAACGATTGACTCCGCCACCATGATGAACAAGGCTATGGAAATCGTGGAGGCCCACTGGCTCTTCGGCCTGGAGGCGGATCGTATCGAAGTGGTCATCCACCCCGAATCCATCGTCCACTCGATGGTAGAGTTTTGTGACGGATCCATGATCGCCCAGCTTGGTACGCCCGATATGCGAACGCCCATTCAATACGCCCTGACGTTTCCGGACCGCCTGGCCTGTCCAACCCCTAGACTGGATCTTCTGAAGCTGCGCCAGTTGAGTTTTCACCCGCGCGATGATCGCCGTTTCCCGGCCCTGCGGTTGGGCTACGAGGTCGTCCGTCGCGGCGGCACAAGCGGGGCGGTCCTCAATGGCGCCAACGAAGCCGCCGTTACGCTGTTTCGGGAAGGGGTCATCCACTATCGGGATATCACCCGATACACGGAACAGGCTTTGAACCAACACAATTTCAACGCAGCCCCCGCGCTCGAGGATCTGCTCGCGGCGGATCGGTGGGCTCGAGAAGAGGTCGCTCGATGCACAGCCTGTTAACGTCGCCAAACGCTTGTCTATTGGCCCAAGGGTTCCCGCTCTCCGTGTGGAACAGCGTTTGGCCTTACCTGGTGATACTGCTGGGGTTCTCGGTCATCGTGTTCGTGCACGAGTTGGGCCATTTTGCCGTGGCGAAATGGGCCGGCGTCCGCGTGGACCGGTTTGCCATCGGCTTCGGGCGGGAGATTGTGGGTTTCACCTGGGGTGAAACGCGATACTCCTTCAACATCCTCCCGCTGGGCGGGTACGTGAAGATGCTCGGGCAGGAGGACTTTGACGAGAAGTCCAAGGAGCTGCGCTTCAAGAAAGACCCACGCTCGTTCGTCAACAAATCGGTCGGGTGCCGGATGGCCATCGTATCCGCCGGCGTCATCATGAATATTCTGTTCGCCTTCCTCCTGTTCATGGTCGTGTTCCTGATCGGGATGAAGGTGCCCACACCGAGGATCGCCTTCGTCGAGCCGGACAGCCCGGCTGAAAAAGCCGGCCTTCGGCCCGGCGACCTGATCCGCAGCATCGACAACGAAACGATCCTGGAGTTCAAGGAAGTCCTGATGGCGGTCCTGTTGTCCTCGCCGCACGAACCGATCGAGTTCGTCGTCGAGCGCAATGGTGAGCTCCAGCCGCCGATTTACATCAAACCGGAGTATCGAAGGCCCAAGAGCACGCAAGGCATTCGGAGGCAGGTCGTCGGCATCGGGTCCGGAGTGACGCCGAAGATTGTGGCCGTCGGGCCTGAGATTGACACGTCCAGAGACGATCAGCCTCACGTGGGTGATCGGCTGGTCGAAGTGGCCGGCGTTGAAGTGACGGGCGAGAACGCCAGCGAGGTCTACGCCATGTTAGCCTATGGCGTTACAGACGTATTCGTCGAACGCGAAGACCCGGATGACCCCGACGCGCCGCCGAGTCGCGTTCGCGTCGAGATCCCTCCGTTGCTTTCGCTCTACCCGAGCGACCCTCGCGACCCGAGTTCCTACAGCATCCTGGGATTGACGCCTCTGGTGAGGATCGGCCCATCGAGCCCCGACCCCGAGCGTCGGGCCTACTACGCCGGGCTGGAACTCGGGGACACCGTGCTGAGTTGGGACGATCATCCGCTTCCGAATCGCGCTCTGATCGCACGCTCGATTCGCGATCACGCGGAGCGGGACATACCGTTCCAGGTGAAAAAGACGGACGGACGCATCGTGAGCGGGTTCGTGCGTCCGAAACGTCATGCACGCGGCCCAGCCACCATTCAAGCGATTTGCAAGCCTGTCCAGCAGGCGCAAGCCGACGGCGATCAGCCTCGTGCAACGTTCGAGGGCGTCCGCGCCGGAGGCGCAGCCGACCGCGCCGGCATTCGGAACGGCGATATCATCCTTTCCCTTTCCAGCGATGGACCGTTCAACCCCACCTGTCGTGACGTCAACATTGCGATCCGCACGCAGCACGACAAGGTGGTATCACTGGGAATCAAAAGAACGAATGGGGAAACGTTCGATGCGGAGGTTACGCCCGAGGCCCCCGGCTCGATTGACGCCATGTTTGCGCTCCTGGCGGACGACATGCCGGTAACGGGCGAGATCGTTCCGTCCATCCATGGCCGCCCCAGCGCTGCGGCTGTGGCGGGAATCCCCGCCGGCGCCCGCCTCGTCTCGGTCAACGACAAGGCTGTGGCCAAATGGCGCGAGCTCATCGTCGCGTTTCGCGAGAATGCCGGAACCACGGTCGAACTGGCCTACGTCGACCTGGAGGGGCAGCGCCACGTTGCGCCGCTGAGTATTCCACATTCCATTCGAACGCTGCTCGGAGCGGGGCCTGAAGCGCGTTTGGTGACCATTGACGGTCGCGACACGGTGACGATGCCGGGCGATCCGCCGGAGACCGTCTCGGTACGATACCGTGAGGGAACGCGAGCGATATTGAACGAGTTGATCGGCCGGCGAAACGTGACCATCCAATATCGTGAGAATCTGATTTCCCCACTTCGGACGGCGCACATCGACGTGACCCAGGACATGGTGGATCCGTGGCTCGGCCGGGTCAAGTTTTCGCCGAATGTCATTCTGGCCCCCGAAACCTTTCTGCTCCAGGGGGAGAACGCCCTTGCGGCCGTTCGGATCGGCATCCACAAAACGTATTACTTTATTCGCCAGGTCTACATGGTGATGGAGCGGATGTTCTTCACGCGCAGCGTCGGTGTCGAGAACGTTTCCGGCCCGTTGGGCATCATGGACATCGGTGGGCAGGTGGCCCGCGCCGGCTTCGTCCAGTTCCTGTTTTTCCTGGCCATCATTTCAGCCAACCTGGCGGTCATCAACTTCCTGCCCCTGCCGATCGTCGATGGCGGGATGATGGTTTTTCTCATCATCGAGAAAATCAAGGGCGGCCCGGTGAGCTTGCGCGTTCAGGTGGCTACTCAGATGATCGGGTTTGCCTTTTTCATCGGACTGTTTGTCTTCGTCACCTATCAGGACGTCGTCCGTATGTGGGGCTGACCCGACCGGATCCAGCCGGAATGCGCCACCGGGCGAATCGGATAGCCGCCGCGACCGAATCATGGCCCACTGCACGATCGCGCCTTGATTTGTGGGTGGCGGTCAGCGTCCTGTTCTCGTGTGCCACTGCTTTCAAGCAGTGCCCACGGTGGTTTTCGCGCAGGTTATGCACTGCTCAAGAGCAGTGGCACACCCCAAAGACGACGTGGACGCTGAACTACGACGGTACCCATGCGGCGAGAGTGCCTGTCGGAGCCGTGCGGGCAAGGCTGTTTCGCCCGTCACCTGCTACCCTCAAGTTGACGCTCACGCATTTATGGATCAGTGTGGCCTGCGTGGATCATGAGAATCATCGGCGGAACATGGCGATCTCGGCGACTGGTGCGGCCTCTAACACACCAGACACGACCCATGCCGGACCGCGTCAAAGCTGCGCTCTTCAGCATGCTCGGATCGTACTACGACGAGCCGGGTCTGCTTCCACCCTTACGCGTGGCTGATGTGTTCGCGGGGAGCGGCTCGCTGGGACTCGAGGCCCTTTCTCGTGGTGCAGCCATGTGCTGGTTCTATGAGCGAGATCCGAAGGCGTTGGCGTCGCTGCGAACCAACCAGCAGTCGCTGGGCGCGGACGATCGGTCTGCGATTGTCATCCGGGACGGCTGGGCTGCGGCGATACGCGCCCCCGACCTCCAACCTTTTGATTTGATCCTGCTGGACCCGCCCTACCGCGATTCCACCGACGTTTCAGAAGGCGGCGCTGTACGGCAATACCTGGATCAACTCTCCCAGGAAGAAGACAATCGGCCGGTACTCGTACTGCATCATTCGGCCAAGGTACACTTCACGCTGCCGGATAGTGCCCCCTGGCGAGTTTCGAATGAGCGGCGTTTCGGCAGCCAAGCGATCACCTGGTTTGTGAGATGAAGCGGGTTAAGAAGACGGCCTGGCACGTTGCCCTGGAAATCATCGAGCAACTCCGCGCGCGAGGTCATGTCGCCCTGCTGGCCGGCGGCTGCGTCCGCGACATGCTGTTGAAGCGAACGCCCAAGGACTATGACGTGGCCACCGATGCACTACCGACGCGAGTGCTCGAGATCTTCCCCAATGCCCTCCAGGTCGGCGCCAAGTTCGGCGTGATCCTTGTTCGCAAGGATCGCCACGAGGTAGAGGTGGCGACCTTTCGCTCCGACGGATGCTATTCAGACGGACGACATCCCGACGAGGTCACATTCGGCACAGCCGAGCAAGACGCCCGCCGACGCGACTTCACAATGAACGGATTGTTTTTCGATCCGACGGAAGATCGCGTCATCGATTACGTGGATGGGCGTGCCGATCTGACTTCCGGTGTTGTCCGCACGATCGGTGATCCTGCCGAGCGATTCACAGAGGATCACCTGCGCATGGCGCGGGCTGTTCGCTTTGCCGCGCGGCTTAGATTTATGATCGAGCCCCGCACGCTTGAGGCCATCCAGCGTCTCGGCCGACATCTGCTATCCATAAGCGCGGAACGGGTCTGGCAGGAGTTGGAGCAGATTCTGACGGCGCCGACGCGCGCCGCAGGATGGGCGTGGCTCGTTCGGACCGGGCTGCACGATCATCTTGTCGACGGCTGGACCTGTACGAAGCGTGCCGTCGATGACATACGGCACCGGCTGGAACACATGCCGAATCAGACTGTGGAGGCGCCTCTGGCGCTGGCTGCAATCTGGTGCGACGAATCGCTCGAAGAAGTGGCCCGGCTCTGTCGGGCACTGCGTCTGAGCAATCGCCAGGCTGCCGCAGTGGTTTGGCTTGTTCGCTCACTGCCGGCTGTTCGCCTTGAGCCTGCGCTTCAACTTGCCGACCTGAAGATGCTAATGGCCGACGACTTCTGGCCGCAGTTGCTGGAACTGCTCAGAGTGGACGAACTGGCAAGAGGCTCATCCGCGCAAGTGTTTGACCGCCTGAAACAACGGGCGTCGGAAATTCGCAAAGATCAGATCTCGCCCCCGCCGCTGGTAACCGGGGATGACCTTCATACGCTGGGCCTGGACCCCGGCCCTCGTTTCGGCCGGATATTGCAGGCCGCCTACCGTGCACAACTCAGCGAGGAGATTGCAACCCGGGACGAAGCGCTGCGTTTCGTGCGTGAATGGATTGACGCGGAATCGACCGGATAGCCGACTTAGCCGTTTCCCAGGGCGTCAATCCGATGCGAAACGGAATCGATGCGTGTGATCCGCAGCCCGAAGTTTTCGCCCACTTTGACCGCTTGCCCGCGCCCGATGGTTTGATTGGACACTCTAAGCGGAAACTCGGCGTCAAACGGGACGTCGAACTCAATGATCGTCCCAACCGTAATTTGCAAAATGGACTCGACCGTCATCTCACGTTCAGCCAGAACCACGATAACCGGAACCGAAAGCTTGAGGATTCTGGAAACCTCTTGTTGGCGGTCCTTCGCCGGCGGCGGCGCCGGCGGCGCGGGCGGTGCGGGTGGCGCAGGGATCGGTTCAGCGGCGGGAGCTACTTCAGCAGCGCCGGACGCCGGCTGCGGATCATCCGAGGCCATCAGCGCGTCGATGTCGGCTTGTGAGATACCCAAGACAAAGCCCCTGACGCCGGGCTACGCATCAACCAGGATAGGCTGACAGGACCATACGCGATCCGCGCACACCGGCTCCATGACCGTATTCGATATCGACGATTACCGGCGGGGTTCTTAAGGGCCTGTGTCGAGAGGCCTTGAGTTGGGAACCTCTTTCGCACCCATCAGGACAGTTTTTTGCAAGGAAGCGGCTCAGAATCGTCCTATTGGTCGAAGCGTCGGATGAGAATGCAAGCGTTATGGCCGCCGAAGCCGAAGGAGTTGCTCATGGCTACTTGGATCCGGCAATCCCGGGCCGTATTGGGGCAGTAATCCAGGTCGCAGCCCTCGCCGGGATGATCCAGGTTTGCAGTGGGCGGGACAACCCCCTGCCGCACCGCCAGCACCATGACGATCAACTCAAGCCCACCGCTGGCGCCGAGAGAGTGCCCCACTGCGCCTTTCGTGCTGCTGACCATAATTTTGTGCGCACGGCGACCGAAAACTTTTTTGATGGCCAGCGTCTCAGCCAGGTCACCCAGCGGCGTGGAGGTGCCGTGGGCATTGATGTAGTCCACTTGATCGGGAGAAATCCCGGCGTCGTCGATGGCCAACCGCATCGCCTTGGTGGCCCCCTCCCCGTCTTCAGACGGTTGGG
The DNA here is from genome assembly GCA_022563615.1 of Planctomycetota bacterium. Lineage (GTDB taxonomy): Bacteria > Planctomycetota > Phycisphaerae > UBA1845 > UBA1845 > JADFMZ01. The sequence goes on along the minus strand of JADFMZ010000082.1, from coordinate 2,434 downwards.
TGATATGCTCGGCATCGGAAGTGCCCGCGAAACCGATGACCTCCGCCAGAATGTCGGCCTTGCGCCGACGGGCGTGTTCGAGTTCTTCAAACACGCACGCCCCGGATCCTTCGGCCAACACGAAACCATCCCGATCCCGGTCGAAGGGGCGGCTGGCTTTTTCCGGATCGTCGTTCCGCCCACTCAATGCCTTCATCGAAGCAAAAGCCGCCAGGGCCAGGGGCGTCAGGGCGGCCTCGGCCCCGCCGGTAAACACGATATCGGCTTGGCCGGACTGGATATGACGAAGGGCCTCGCCCATCGCGTGGGTCGCCGACGCACACGCACTGGCAATCCCGATGCTGTTACCCTTCGCCCCGTATCGAATCGAAAGATTACCACTAGCCGCATTCAGCATGAGCTTGGGGATCGTGAAAGCGGATACCTTGCTGGGGCCCTTCTCGGTCAGGCGGGTATGTTGTTGCTCCAGCTCGTTGATGCCCCCGATCCCGGAGCCAAAGATCGTCGCCATGCGAAAAGGATCTTCGCGGCTGACATCCAGGCCCGAAGTGCGGACGGCCTCGTCGCAAGCGACGAAGGCAAATTGGGCGTGGCGGTCCAGGCGCTTGGCGATCCGTCGGTCTATGAATTCGGATGCGTCAAACTGGGGGATCTCGCCTCCGATGCGCACGGAGAACTCCGAGACATCGAAGAGGCTGACCGGCCTGATACCGCTGCGCCCTTCCAGGAGCCCATCCCAGAAGGCGTCCGTAGTCGCGCCGAAGGGCGTGATCGCTCCCATCCCGGTGATTACAACACGACGCACAGCCATCGTTCCCCATCATGCTAGGCGCTACGATTTGCCTTCCAGATGATTTTTGATGTAGTCCATAACCTCGCCAACGGTCTTGAGCTTCTCGGCGTCCTCGTCGGGGATGGTCAGGTCGAACTCATCCTCCAACTCCATGACCAGCTCAACGGTGTCCAGCGAGTCCGCGTTGAGATCATCCACAAACGAGGTTTTTCGAGTTACCTCATTGCGGTCAACGCTCATCTGCTCAGCCACAATCTGCATTACCTTGTCTTCAATTTCCACGGCAGTAGGCACCTTCAATCCTCCCTTGGGACCATGAAAAAGGACCATCGTATCCGTCTCAAAATAGCTAACTCGTGCGTGGATGTTATGGAGTGGGGCCGGACCACGCAACCACCAGCCGCAGCCCGGTGATACACCGTTGAGGCGAACCTGGCTCACCCGGCGAATTGGGGCCTCCGCGTCACCATTGGGGGCAGCGCCCCCGCTTGCGGACCCTACCCTACATGCACATCCCTCCATCCACCAGGATAACCTGTCCTGTAATATACCCCCCTGCATCACCCGCCAGGAAGGCCACCACCTCGGCCACCTCCTCCGGCTCTCCGAAACGACGCAGGGGAATCATCGACTTGGCCGACTCGGTCACCTGGGCCGGCAGCTTCGCCGTCATATCCGTCGAGATAAATCCCGGAGCCACTACGTTGCAGGTGATCTTTCGCCGACCCAGCTCCTTGGCCAGCGCCTTGGTAAAGCCGATCAACCCGGCCTTGCTGGCGGCGTAGTTCACCTGTCCCGCATTGCCCGCCACGCCGGAAACGCTGCCGATGTTAATGATTCGGCCATACCGCCGTTGTACCATGATGCGGCTGACGGCGCGTGTCAACCAAAAGACCGCACGCAGGTTGGTGGTGAGGACGTCGTCGAACTGCTCGTCATCCATGGTCATCAGCAAGCCGTCGCGCGTGATGCCCGCGTTGTTCACCAAAATATCGATTCGATCGTACTGCTCAACGACGGCCTGAACCAACGTATCGATGGCGGAACGATCCGTTACGTCCAGCACGCGCGGGTCGATGGAACCGGGGAACTCCTTTTGTCGGGCCTCCTCTTGAACGGCCTGCAAAGCGGATTGATCCCGTGCGCAGGCCACCACGGTGACCCCCTGCCGGGCCAGGGTCAAACTAATGGCCCGACCGATGCCACGACTGCCTCCGGTAACCAGCGCCACTCTGTCTTTCACGGCGATCTCCCAAATGCCGCTATACGGCTCCGCTTCCGACAAGTCCAGTTCGTCTCTAGCCCTCGCCGGCCGACACGCACGGGCGGTACGAACCGTTTGCCTCCGCACATCATCGAAACCGCGACCCACCCGGTCCCGGATGAATCCTCATTTCACCTATAGTCTATTACCTTAGTTTCACGAGCTTCACAACGATCTGAGCCGCAGGCTTTAGCCTGCGCGATCCAGCGAAGGTGGCGTGCGTTCACAAGAAACCGTGACATCGCCCAGGCTAACAGTACAGCGCAAAGTCCCGAACTCGTATCGTGCGCAACTCCTTGCGTCGTAAAGAGTTGCGCTATTCGGAGCCCTCGGCGGACCGCATCCTTCCGGGTTGATCGGTTGCGTGGATCGCCGGC
>JADFMZ010000081.1 GCA_022563615.1 Planctomycetota bacterium | reverse complement strand
GGCGTTTGTACGGGGGTGATCTGGAGAAGGCCGTCCGTCAGGCCTTGCAAGAGGTTTCCGGCACTTACGGCCTGGCTGTAGTTTGTTCGCAGGAGCCGGGTGTGATCGTGGCGGCCCGGAAGGGAAGTCCGTTGATCGTCGGCGTGGGTAAGGGGGAGCACCTGCTGGCGTCGGACGCGGCTGCGATCCTGGCGCACACCTCGCAGGTCGTGTATCTCGACGAAGGCGAGATGGTCCGCCTCACTGCGGACCATTTGCGCATCACCACGCTTGACGCGGTTCCGGTGGCCAGAGCCGCCGAGAAAATCGAGTGGTCGCTCGAGCAGATCGATCTGGGCGAGCATGAACACTTCATGCTCAAGGAGATTTTCGAGCAGCCCGAGGCGTTGGAAAACTGCCTGCGCGGTCGGTTGGACCCTTCCGAACCGGCGATCCACCTGGGCGGGCTGGTGGACTGCACGCGCGAGTTGACCCGCGCCAAACGATGCATTCTCACCGCCTGCGGCACAGCGTGGCACGCCGCTCTCGTGGGCGAGTATCTGTTTGAAGAACTGGTGCGCATTCCGACCGAGACCGAATACGCCAGCGAGTTTCGTTATCGCAATCCCATCGTCGACGATGGAACGGTGGTGATCGCCGTCTCGCAGAGTGGAGAGACGGCCGACACGATCGCGGCGCTTCACGAGGCCAAGCAGCGGGGCGCGCTGACCCTCGGCGTCGTCAACGTCGTCGGGTCCACCATCGCCCGCGAGACGGACGCCGGGGTTTTTCTACATGTCGGACCGGAAATCGGGGTCGCCAGCACCAAAGCGTTCACAGGACAGGTAGCGGTGCTGGCCATGATCGCCTGCTATCTCGGGCGGCGAAAACACCTGTCGCCGACGGCAGCCATGCAGTTCATCTCGGCCTTGCAAAAAATTCCCGACCAGATCAGGCAGGTGCTCGAACAGGCCGACCAGGCGAAAGCCGTGGCGCAGCGCTATGCGGAATGCGACAACTGGCTCTACCTGGGCCGAGGCTACAACTACCCCGTAGCGCTGGAAGGCGCGTTGAAGCTCAAGGAAATCAGCTACATTCATGCGGAGGGGCTGCCCGCGGCGGAGATGAAACACGGGCCGATCGCGCTGATTACCGAGGGGATGCCGGTTGTGGTCATTGCGACCGCCGGCCTTCAATACAAAAAGATCATTTCCAATATCCAGGAAGTTCGCAGTCGAGGCGGCAGCGTCGTCGCCATCGCCACGGAAGGTGATCGGGAGATTGCCCAGATCGCCGACCACGTACTCTATGTTCCCGACACGCTTGAACCGTTGCAGCCCCTGGTGGTCGCGGTGCCGTTGCAATTGATCGCCTATCATGCCGCTCTGATTCGCGGTTGCAACGTCGATAAGCCGAGGAACCTGGCCAAGAGCGTCACCGTCGAATAACCGACGCCCTCGCCCGGACACTTGCCCCTTGCGTACGATCCCCCGTGGGTCGTTGCCTTTTTTTGTGTGTAGCGTGACCCTTCCAAGCGGCGCGGATGAGCGCGACGCTGCCACAGTTGCACACCACACAGCCCGCCATAAACGATTCTTGGTTAACGCGCCGTCGGGTTAGCCGGGAGTTTGGGAACCTCCTCTCCAGCCCCGGTTGACCCGGCTCTTTCGACAGCCCGAGCGAACGCGCCCCACCCGAGCCGCAGGCATTTTGAAAAGGCCTGCGCGAACGTCGAAGTGTCGTGGACCCTTCGAAAAACGTCTTGTTGGACGGTCCAAGAACCAATCCCGCAAAGGTGCATTCCAGGCATCGCGCGGGCCTTTTCTAAAATGCCTGCGGCTCAGATAGTTGTTTGACTTATGAAACGCGGTGCTACAATGCGGTGCGCCGGACACGATGCAACCCCATGGCCCAGGAAAATCCCAACCGTTTTTCGGATTGGCTGCTGCTTGCCCGCAAGCAGGCGCCGATCCTATACAGCCGCGCCCGCGATTGGGTGGATGCGGTTCGAGAGGAACCCTCGCTGATCTGGCGGACACCGGCGGTTCGCTATGCCGTTTACGGTTTGGCCGGCGTGATCGTCCTAAGCGGCGCGATGCGGCTCATGCGAGCCTTTGTTCCGCCGCCGCCGAAAGGAGCGCAAGCGGCCGCAACCAGCGGCGACTTCCACGTCGTCTGCACGGACCCGGAGTGCGAAACACACTTTGTGATCCATCGCCCGTTCGGTTTCGACGATTTTCCGGTATCCTGTCCGACTTGCCGGAAGCATTCGGGGGCGCAGGCGCGGCGATGCGACTCGCTCACGTGTCGGGGTCGATGGGTTGCACCGGTGAGCGTGGACCACACATGGAAATGTGCAAGATGCGGCAGGAGAATCGAGTGACCATGCCTGACCACCGGCGGCGACGCCCATGACGGATAGCGTTGTGGTGCTCTCGGGCGCAGCCGCGTCGATCGCCGTGCTTCATACGCTGCTGGGGCCCGACCATTATCTGCCGTTCATCGCCATGTCGCGGGCGGGCAAGTGGTCGCTGCGCAAGACCCTGACCGTTACTCTGCTATGTGGTATGGGGCACGTCGTCAGTTCGGCTGCGCTCGCTCTTGTCGGAGTGTTTTTTGGATTCACCGTGTTGGGCTTGGATCGCGTTCAAGCGTTCCGCGCGGAGCTGGCCGGCTGGCTCCTGCTGGCGTTTGGATGCGTCTATTTCGTCTGGGGCGTGCGTCGTGCGATCCGCAACAAGCCGCACTCCCATTGGCACGCCCACCCCGAGGGCATCGTCCACACCCACGAGCACCTCCACGTCGGTCAACACATGCACGTCCATGTTGCGTCGGGCTCCGGTGATGAAACAAGCCCGGATGCAAAGACTCTGACGCCCTGGGTGCTTTTCGTGATCTTTGTGTTCGGGCCGTGCGAGCCGTTAATCCCGATATTGATGTACCCGGCTGCACAGAATAACCCATGGGGTACGGCCTGCGTGACGATCGTGTTCGCCCTGGCAACCCTCACGACGATGTCAACGGTCGTAATCGCAGCCTATCTGGGCATAGGCTCCATTCGTTTTGCCCGCCTTGAGCGATACAGTCATGCCGTTGCGGGGCTCATGGTCGCCGCCTGCGGCGTGGCCTTGCGTTTTGGATGGTGATCGGCACATGGTTGATTACCGGTTGCACAAGGGATAGAGCTTCTTCTAATAAGGCCGAGCCGCAGGCGTTTTGGAAAAGGCCTGCGCGAACGTAAGAGTGTCGTGGGCGCGTCGAAACACGTTTGGCTGGACGGTTTCAATGAGACGAGCGCAAAGGTGAAGTCGGACCCATGTTGACCATTCTCGATCGTTACATTCTGCGGGCCTTGCTCATCAACTACGGGATTGCGCTGGCTGTCATGGTCAGCCTGTACGTCGTGCTGGATCTCTTTGTGAACATGGACGAGTTCACAGAGCAGGGATACGCCTTCCCCATCGTAATCCGCAATATCGTGGATTACTATGCGCCGAACCTTCTGCTCTATTTTGCACAGCTTTCGGGAGTGATTACGCTGTTTGCCTGCCTGGCTTCGCTGGCGCGAATGCGCAAGTTCAACGAGTTGACAGCCGTGCTCGCTTCGGGGGTAAGTCTGCATCGCGTGGCGGCGCCGATCATCACCTTCGGGCTCGCCAGCACAGCCCTTCTGGTGATCGATTCGGAGTGGCTGATACCCTCCGTCGCCCATCGATTGGCCCGCGACCGGGACGACGTGGACGGCACTCGGGCCTATGGCGTCCTGTTCCTGCGTGACCGGGACGAGTCCCTGCTTTCAGCCGCCCAATTCCATCCGAAGACGCGCGACCTGCGCGGCCTGCTCGTGTTGACGCGCAATGAGCAAGGCTCGATCATCCGAACCCTTGAAGCGGATCGGGGCGTCTGGGAGCCGCCCGACTCCACGCGCCCGATCGGTCGTTGGCGGTTGCAACGGAGCCGACTGACCACGCGCGTCATCCATCCCAACGAAACACTCGGACCGCGCGAGAGCATACGCGTCACCCACCCTGAGTTTTATGAAAGCGATTTAAGCCCCGAGGCGATCCAGTTGCGCCAGGCTGAAGGTTGGATTCGTTTTCTGAGTCTGGGGCAATTGCGCGAACTGCAGCAAGAGGGGTCGTCAAACATCGACGCGATCGTGCGGACGCGGCATGCGCGGATCGCCACGCCACTGGTCAGCATCGTCCTGCTTTTGCTGGGCTTGCCGTTTTTTCTCAATCGCTCACCGGGCAACGTGATGCACGACACCGGGAAATGTCTCCTCCTGTGCGGGCTGTGCTATGTAGCCAGCTTCGTCGCCCAGAACATTCGCCCCGAAGCGCCATCAGCCCTGCCGACATGGATTCCGATTTTCGTATTCGGAACCGTGGCGATTGTGCTGCTCGACCGAGTCCGCACATGACCTGATGACGCCGGAGACCGCTTGCCCCGCCTCGATTCCCATGATCGTGCCGGGTATCCCACGCGGTCACGCCGCCGGGCGGTTGAATTGGCCCATGACGCGTAAAAGCGCTTTGCGCCGCGCGGCACGCGCCGGGCTATCTTCGTCCCGAATCGGCCGACCGCGCGCGTCGAGCCGTTCAAACAATGAGTTGTAGGCGAACGCGGCAAAGTGCCCACCCGTTTGCGAGGCCCTTGCAATCTGCCGCACGATCAGCGAGGCGTCGCGCCCATCGACCATGATTCCCATCACGACCGGTAGGCTCCTGCGCGTTGATGTCCACGTGGCCAGCCGCCGCTCGAACGCACGCATGTCGGCGGCGTAGTTCATGGGGAATACCGCATCGAGCAGCCCGCTGGCGATCCAGCGCCGGGCGTCCTGAAAATGCGTGCGTTTGGCTACGTCCGGGTCGGCGCCGACGGCGGCCGTCAAGGCTGCCCCGGGTTTCACCTTTCGGACCATCCGAGCGATTTCAGCAACGAGCCGATCCACCTGCGCCGTTCTCCAATGATCCCATTGAGCGGGAGCCTGTTCGGGCGTTCTTCCCGTCGCGCGCCGGAACAGGGCCAACGTCTTCGCGTCGCGCGGATAGTCCGGTACGCGCGCTCCCTGCGCATAGCCCTTATGCCATTCATTGGGAAAACGAATGTAGTCCAGATGCAGACCGTCAACGGGGTAGCGGGCGACGATCTCCCGCAATACGGCCACGAGATAACGCCGGACCTCAGGCAGGCAGGGGTTGAGGTTGCTGTACCAGCCCAGCGGCTCGCGACGACCCTGTTGATCGCGCCAGAACCATTCCGGATGGGCATGGTAAAGCTGGCGGCGATTCGTCGGCGGCTTGTCACCTCGCCAGCCGGGAATGACGTTGACCCAGGCGTGCAATCTCAAACCGCGCCGATGCGCCTCCCGGCAGGCGACCGCCAAGGGATCAAAGCCCGGATCGCGCCCTCCCAGTTCATCAGCCCAAGGTTCGAGCCTCGAACGATAGAAGGCTGTGCCGTTGCCCCGCACTTGAAACAACACGTGGTTGAACCCCGCGCGTCGACAGTTCTCCATTACTACCGCGATGTCGCGTCCCGATCGGTAATCCCAGCGGGTTACCCAGATCGCCCGAATCGGAGCCCCCGCATCAGATCGAGGCGGGCGCCGCGCCGGCTGACAACCGGTCGCCAGGGCCGTCAGGATCATTACCGCAAGCCCAAGCCACGCAAAGGATGGTCTGCGGTTGTGTTCAGTCATCACGATCATGCGTTTCGATCAGCCGCCCGACCTGCCCATCAACCTCCCGAAGCAGTTGCCCGGCCGTTGACAGATCCACGCGCCGAGCGTGCATGACCAGCGCGGTTTTGACGTGTCCGCCGGCGGCCTCAAGCAACGTGCGCGAAGCCTCTGGCGACCGACCGGTGACCGTCTGCACGATCCGCGCACCCCGGTCAACCAGCTTGGCATTGCCGGCTGTGTTCACGTCCACCATCAGATTCCGGTACACCTTGCCGATTTGCACCATGGCGATGGTGGTAACCATGTTCAAGACCATCTTCGTCGCCGACCCCGCCTTCATCCGCGTACTTCCGGTCAGAACCTCCGGCCCGGTCACCACGCGAATGGACACGTCGGCATCATCGGCCACCTGCTCGGTTGGGACGCAAGCCAAAAACACGGTCTTGGCGCCGCGCTGACCCGCGCGCCGGATCGCGCCATGGACAAAAGGCGTCGTGCCCCCCGTGGTAATCGCGAACACCACATCGGCGGGCCCCACGGCGCGCTCGTCCATGGCGGCTGCGCCGTCCTCCGGATTGTCTTCGGCGCCCTCCACACTTCGGGTCAGCGCCTCGAACCCGCCGGCTAAAACACCTTCGACCATCGAGGCATTGGCAAGAAACGTCGGCGGGCATTCCGTCGCGTCCAGCACACCCAATCTCCCGCTGGTGCCGGCGCCGACGTAGATCAATCGACCTCCCGCGCGAAAGGCAGCCACGACCAGCTCGACAGCCTGACAGATTTCGTCGCGGGCCGCCGCGATAGCCGACGTAATCGTTGCGTCCTCCGAGTTGACGAGGTTGAACGCTTCAACGACGGACATGCGATCCAAACGCTCCGACTTCGGATTGCGATGTTCGGTTGTGAGGGCGCCGCGATCGTCCATGGTAGTGATCTCCATACCCGGCTCTGGGCTCTTGGCAAGGCCGCACCTGCCGGCAGCGTGAACCCTAACCGGCGCGGGAGCGATGTCAGCCATCCCCCCGACGATCATCGTGATACCGGCCGGAACGGACCGGGAAACGATCGTGCCCCACTGCATTTTTTCTACTTGACGGCGCGAGTATAATTTAGTCGCCTCGGTACGATATAATAATCGTGGATGGCGGGGATAAACGCACGCCCATCCGTGATCCGATGTATCCGTGGAACTGAACCTGTAGAGCAACCATGAGTTCAGACACTGCCTACCTTAAGTTTCCGATCATCATCTACCCGTCCGAGGACGGCGAAGGCGGATGGTTTACCGCCCACTGCCTGTCTACCGACTTGCTCGCAGATGATGATACCGTGGAAGGCGCAGTTGATGGGCTTCTTGAGACCATTGAGGCGGGCCTGGAAGCTGCGCAGAAACACAACGCCAACATTTTCCGTGAGGCGCCTCAGAAATACTGGGACATGCTGGCGAAAGCACTCCCGCTTGCCCCGGAGTTAATGGAACGCATCATATTCAATGCGAACAAGCGGCTTGCCGGCAACAAACGGCCACTGATCGATATCGAAAAAACATGCGACTTACGCCAACTCCAGCCAGCGTGATGTGAAATTTCGGAAGCTAAAGAAAAAGCTGGCTGAGTACGGCATCCAATGGGATCCCAAGATCGGCAAGGGTTCTCACGGCGCATTTGTCGGCCTGAGCCGAATAACCAAAACGCGCGAAACCTATCCGCTCTCGATGAAGCAGCAGGAAGAAGTCCAATCCAAGTATATCAAGCCGCTTCGCAGAGCGTTCGAGTTGCTACCCGAACATGACGTTTCGGATGACGACTTCTTCTCCTAGCAATCAACCGATCACCACCCTGGCGGGAATCAAAACAGAACACCGCCCGAGTACCGCGCACCCCTTGCCCGCAGGCGGTGCTTGCTGTAGGGTGATTGCGGTCAGGTAAGCACCAACGAGCCCTGGACGGCTGTTGGATGCTCCAAGCCTCTCATTCGTATTCCAGCAAGGCTTGAAAATATTTGTTCACATGAAGGGAAGGTGAAGGTGTGTCTGCGTCTTCGGACAAACGCGTACGCGTACTCATTCTCGGCGCCGCCGGCAGGGATTTCCACGATTTCAACGTATTCTGGCGCAACGATCCCCGCTACGAGGTCGTTGCATTCACAGCCGCCCAGATCCCCGACATACACGGCCGCGTCTACCCCCCCGAGCTGTGTGGGCCGCGCTACCCCAACGGAATCCCCATTGAGCCGGAAGAGAAACTGGTCGAGTTGATCAACCGGCACGAAGTCGATCAGGTCGTGATGGCCTATTCCGATCTCTCGCATGAAGCGGTCATGCACAAAGCGTCGATCGTTACGGCGGCCGGCGCAGACTTCCGCATCCTCGGGCACCGCAACACGATGCTGCCCTCCACCAAGCCGGTCATCGCCGTGTGCGCCGTTCGAACCGGTTGCGGAAAAAGCCAGACCTCCCGCGCGGTCTCGTCGATTCTAAAATCAATGGGCAAGCGAGTGGCAGCCGTTCGTCATCCCATGCCCTATGGTAATCTCATGGAGCAGATCTGTCAGCGATTCGCCCACCTGGACGATCTGGACCTCCACAAGTGCACCATTGAGGAACGCGAAGAGTACGAACCGCATATTCGAGACGGCAACGTCGTTTTCGCCGGAGTGGACTACGAAAAAATTCTGCGCACAGCCGAGAAGGAAGCCGACGTCATTCTCTGGGACGGCGGCAACAACGACCTCTCCTTTTACCGCCCGTCACTCTACATCGTAGTGGCTGACCCTCATCGGCCCGGGCACGAGGTCAAGTACCATCCCGGCGAAACCAACGCCCGCATGGCCGACGTGGTCATCATCAATAAAGTCGGAACCGCCAAACCCGAAGACGTTGACACGGTCGAGAACAACATCAAACGAATCAACCCCAAGGCCCGGATCATTCGGGCTGAATCCCCCGTAAGCGTAGAGGATTCAGCCGCCATCCAGGGCAAGCGCGTGCTCGTCGTCGAAGACGGGCCGACGCTGACCCACGGCGAAATGGAATACGGCGCCGCCCACATCGCGGCGACCAAGTACAAGGCAGCCGCCATCATCGACCCGAGACCCTTCGCCATCGGAACGATACGCGAGACGTTCGAGAGATACCCGCACGTGAAGGAAGTTCTGCCGGCCATGGGCTACGGGACGAAACAAATGACGGAGCTTCAGGATACGATCAACGCCGCCGATTGCGACCTGGTCCTGATCGGCACGCCGATCGACCTGGGCCGACTGCTCAAACTCAACAAGCCGGCTCTTCGCGTAACCTACGAACTGGGTGCAGCAGCCAAGGCGCAGCTCAAAGCCCAAATCGAGCCGCTGTTCCGTTGAGAAACGGTTCCAGGTGCAAGGAATTTGTTTCAGGCAATCATTCGGTCTTGGATCGTTCCGGCGGCGAAGGTCATTGCTATGGAACCATGTTAGTCCAGTTGAGCACGAGCGTTAAGGGTGTTGCGTCACCTGAACCAAAGGTGTTGATGAGGAAGCGCTCGCCGTCAGGTGTTACATCGTAGGCGTACCCGATCATGAAGGGGCCCGGCAGGTTAGTGACGGCAGCGTCTGGCGTAAAGAGTGGTTGCGGGGTCTGTGCTTTGAACGAATCGCCGTTTATATCCACCGTGACTGCGTGAAGTGTGCGATCGAGCGCCTGGAAGTACAGCGTCTTGCCGTCGCGCGCCCAGACCGGCCGGATCCCACCGTTCATGGACACCTGCCAACGCCCGTTGCGGTCGCACGTGGCGAGCGAACCATCGGCTTTCAGCGCGGAACAGAAAGGAATGACGTAAACTTCCTCGCGTCCTGATTCATTCGATCCGTACGCGATCCACCTTCCATCCGGCGAAAAACGGGCCGCATTTTCGTTAAGCGGTTTCGCAAGGAGAGGAAGTAGCTGCGGTGTATCCTCGAGGATCAGGAGCCCGACATTGCTTTGGCTGTTGCCGTCCCGAATAGAAAGAAGCACGAACTTTCCATTGGGCGACCAGTCTGATGCATACATCTCGTACTCGGACTCGTAGAGAAGCTGCGGCGTGCCGGTTCCATTCGATTGTGTCATATAAAGAATCTTGCGTTTGTCGGGGCGATTGCGCGAGGTGTAGATAATCTTCGTTCCGTCGGGTGACCAGATAGCGGGCCTTTCGTCGACCGGGCCGGTAGTCACGCGCGTTCGTATGCCGCGCAGGAGATCGAAGGTCCAGACATCACTCGGATCACCGACCGCAGCAGCCATTTTGTTGCCGTCGGGGGAGATGCGAAGCTCGTTGTCGTAGATCGCTTGATCCCTGAAGTTGCCGAGGCTCTTGCCCGTACGATCGAACCAAGTCAGCGTCGTGCCCGAGGGGGCGAGTCCCGTTTGATAGATGAGGATACCGGTCTCCGATGCGCTAAAGACGCTTCGCCAGACCGCGCCGTCGTACTGAATGTTGTGCGCCACGGGGACCGGGTTACCGGTGAGCTCGCCTTTCTGTGCGTTGAAACGCTGCGCCATGAGGGTGTCGTTTCGCAGATAGAGAAGATGCCCCGACGCGTACACGACGTTCCCCCTTGTCGCAATGACCTTCTTGTTCACGCGTCCATCCTGCGACGCAAAGAAAATTCCGTCATTGCCGCGCTGGGACAGGTCGTGGTTGCCAGCAAAGTAAAGGAAGTGTTGGCCATCGGGAAGATGCACGGGCCAACGATGGGTTGTGTGGTTGCCCTCACCAAGTTTCGTAACCGGTACGGGTGTGCCGCCGCTGTCCGAGAC
>JADFMZ010000080.1 GCA_022563615.1 Planctomycetota bacterium | reverse complement strand
ACGGACGGGTGGCCTAGGTTCTTTGAACCTGGGGTCTCAATTGATTCTACGACGGCGTACCGTTTCGTCGTCGGAGCAACGGACGAATCGACAACCCACGTCTGAAAGACGTGGGGCACCCTCCTACCCTTCGTGGTAGCTGCGGATAATTTCGCTGGCTTTGTTGGTGGCGAGGTTCAGGGCGCCGAGGGATTGGCTGGCTGCGGTGCGGATGGTGAGGTCCGGTTCGTCGCGGGCCAGGGTGATCAGGTCAGCGACTTGCGACTCTTCGAGCTTGTGACCGTGGGCCTTGGCAGACTCAGCCAGTGAACCAAACGCGGCGATGCGAAGAGAGTCGGTGTTGGCTGCGTCGAGCGCGACGTGGGCGACGGCTCGTTGCGCGGTCGGCGTTTCCAGCAGGGCCAGGACCGAGGCCGCCAGCGTTTGCAGACGTTCCTCCTCCGAGGATAGAGCGCCGATCAACGCCGGTTCCGCCACGCCCAAGTCGTAGACGGTTCGGCCGTCCTGGGCGATACGCCGCAGCGTCTGGCCGGCCTGCAGCGCCAGCGTCAGGGCCAGTTCGGGTGTAATCGCAGCCTGTCCCGCTCGTACCTGCAATCGCTCCAAGGCGGCCTCGAGGCTCGCGTCATCGGCGGCCGAGTCCACCCGCTCCACGAACGGATCCGCTTTCGCCAGTTGTTCAGCCATCACCGACTGGCCGCTACTGGTCAGCACGACAACGGGCGTCTTGGCATATTGGAACTCGGATCGCAACTCGGCAACGGCTTCGACCAAACCCGGCGCTGCGATGTCGCTCGAGATGAAGATGCCGCCGAGGGATTGGAACTCGATTCGGGCGCGTTCGAGGGCGTCGTAAAAGTTGGTGCGGCCGATGACCTCCCGATCGCCGCTACGGAGGGCGTTCATCACCCGGTTGAGCGTGGTCTGATCGGCTTCGATCACCAGCACCTGCTGGCGACCCGTTTGTCCGAGGGTTCCCGCCAGGACCGGAACGACCCGCGGCGAGCCGGAAAACGAAGACTTCGGCAACGCCGCTCCCAACGCCAGTGCCGCCCTAACTCGAACCAGAAGCTCGGGAAACTGCAACGCCTGCACGAGAGGCTGCTTGTAATCCTCCGCGCCGACCAGCGAGCTTTCCCCGGCCGTGACGCGCAAAGCCTCGATCGCACCCAACGCCACGGCGGAGTCGCGGTCCGCAATGCCCCGCGCCAGCACACGGTGCGCGTAACGAGGGCCTGCCGCCTGAGTGAAGTACAAGGCACGCGGGAACACGTCGGGCCGGGTCTCGTCCGCCTCACCCGATTCCGTCGGATCGCCGGACTCGACATTCATGCCCAGACGGGCCTCGCGCCGAATGTTGGCCGCCAACCATAAGGCGATCGCCTCCGCGTCATCATTCCGTAGAAGCAGCGCTTCTTCGCAACAGCGCATGGCCATTACCGGGCCGAAGATCCGCGTGGGCACTACAACCCGTTTCGGGCTCTGCCGAGCCTCATCCCAATACCAAACGTTGGCCTCCGGAAGTCGCGGGTCGGCCCGGATGGCGGCCTCTTCGGTGTAATACCGCTGAGCCAAATGCAGGAACGCTTCAGCCGCTGTGCCCGAGACGCTGCCTCCGTGCCTGGATTCAATCCGGGCAATCGCCTCTGCGGCGGCGGCTTTCGTCTCTTGCGTGGCGCGGCCATGATCCAACAGTTTCCGCAGGTAGGGGATCGCATGGGCATAACCAATCTCGCCCAGAGATTCGATTAGCGCCTGACGAATCGCCTCGTCTTTGACGGCTAGCGCCACGACGAGCGGGTGGACCGCCGGCTTCCCGATCCTGGGCAAAGCCGTGATGATGCGCGATTGAAGGTCCAATCTAGCCGGGTCGGACAGCATCCGCAGCATGTGCGGAATCGTGTACTCACCCGACTGAGCCAGGCGCTGAATGGCGAAGAACGCCTGTTGCGGATTGCCGCCGAGGTTTTCAATGTTGCGGCTGATACGCTGCGGGTTTTTCCGCTTTTCGTATTCGCCCCGCTCAATCAGCTCGAGCACCTGGGAGGCGGATGGACCGATGGTCGAATGGCTGATCAGCCGGAGAAGCGTTTCGAGGCTCTTGCGGTCGCGGCTGGCGATTTCCAGAATGGCAACGGGGTCCAAATCAGGGCGTGCGAGCAAGGCGCGGGCATACTCGTCGGCCATCGTGAAGCGCCCGATGCGGGCGTAGTGCAGAAAGTTCACGAACAGGGACTCGACGGTGGTCTCGCTGGAGAGCTGGAATCGCGACCCGTCCCGATCCTGAGTGGTGTTTTGGCCCTTTGCGGGCGAAACGATTCCGCCCACCGCCAAAACGGCTAACGACAACCACCTGCGCATATGACAGGAAGCCGGCGAAACAATCCAAACGCGACCCATCCGTTTCTCCAGTTTTTCGCTTGGGGAACCCGCCCCCTTGAGGACCGACCGAAGCTCTTGTGCAAATACGGCTGCGGTTGTCATTCCCGCCTGGCGGTCAGCAGGGCGCGAGTATAGAGGCCCACCTGCGGGCGTCAACGTGGATACCCTTGCTGGAGCCTACGGCGCGATCCGCGATCCGGCCTTTGCAGGTTCGCGATGGATCCAACCATCTTACGCCGCCCAGAGCTATGACTCGCCAGGAGGCTCGCCCTCCCCTGGCGGTCCAAGAGCCGAAAGACTACGTGTGGCAAGGTGCTAGATGTTCTGGAGGATAGCTATGCTGCCCGCCGCGGTGATCCCCAGTAGGACCGTCTGCAGGAGATCCAACAGGTTGCATCCACCGGCTTGAAGTAGAATCGCACCGGGCACCAACATCTTCGACGCCCGAATCATCCGGGTAATCATTAGGGGTTTTCGCATCGACCCACTCTCCGTACGAGAAACCGACAAAGCCCCGGACGCCGCCACGCCGCCAACGTCCATCGGGCTCGACGGGACAGGAGTCTACGCGCCGGTGGCGTTGCGTCAATTGCCGCTCGGCCGGCGCCGGGCGAGCCCATAGTCGGACGCCCTGGAACCCGATATGCTCCGCATCGAGTCATCGTGCGTCCCTCAGGGTCATCCATGAACGAACCTCCAATGCCTCCTAAGGTTTCCGGGACTTTCTGGGCTGGAGGTGGGAAGCGCGCGTTTGATCTGTTGGCTGGGGTGGTTCTGCTGGTGCTCCTTTCGCCCCTGATGTTGCTCGCGGCGGCGGTCGTGAAACTGACCAGTAGGGGACCGGTCTTTTTCCGGCAGGATCGTGGAGGCAAAGACGGGGCGATCTTCCGGCCGTTCAAGTTCCGCACCATGCGCGCCGGTCGCACTCCCGACCCGAAGGAACTCGTCCCGCTCGAACATGCGGACATCACGCCGGTCGGCCGCCTTCTGCGGCGAGTCAAAATCGACGAGCTGCCCCAACTGTTCAATGTGCTTTCGGGCGACATGTCGCTGGTCGGTCCCCGGCCCACGCTGCCGGACCAGGTCGCCGCCTATGACGATTTCCGCCGGCAGCGCCTACTCGTTCGACCGGGTGTCACCGGTCTGGCACAGGTCTACAGCAGCGCCGAAGTCTCCTGGGATGAGCGCATCCTCTACGACATCGCCTATGTGCGGGGTTGCAGTATGTGGCTGGACCTTGTCATTCTGCTCCGCACGATTGTGGTCGTCGTCGCCGGCGAGGCGCGGACCCAAAAGCCGTTCAGCGAAACACACTACACCCGATACGTTGCCCCCCCGCCCGATTTCGGCAGCTTCACCGCACGAGGCATCTGGGAACGACCTGAAGATGAGAAACGGCGGTGATTGTGATTGTTGTTCTAAGCCTAGACCTTCGTTGATACCTTTAAGTGTAGTTGGGCGGACTCCCCTCGGCGAAAAGTCAGCCAAATTGTCGAATTCAGATGGTCGCGGTCGAATGCGGGGCGCTTGCCGGATCAAACACACTCGGCGGCATTATCTCGTGCTCGCCAGGCGAGGTAGCCGTCGAGCCTAGTGTTTCGTCAACAGTGATTTGACGGGTTGTATGCGGACGCAGATGGGTGCCACTGCTCTCGAACAGCGCAAAGCGTTGGTGATTGGGTCTTGCGGCGCGAGGTCACTGCTCAAGAGCAGTGGCACACCAACCCATCAATCCACGGCTGACACTGCACTAGCCCGCTTTTCGGGCCGCTGTCGCGGAAGCGTCTGTGACCGGATTGGCTCTATAGGAGCGCGAAAATCAGCGCGATTCACGGCAGCGGAGGTCGTTCTCGCTTGGATCGAGAGGGACAATCTGTTACGATGGCACCTTGAGGTTTGATCGATGGGGAATGTCGGCCAGGTACACTCGTCAAGAGGCTTGCGTCATGGGGACGGACTCGTTTCCACGGCGAAGGCCTCTGGCCAGAAGACGCGTGCGATGTCACCTCGAACATTTATTCCGCGCCTGGGCACCATCGCTCTGATGACGCTCCTATATCTCGCGACCGAGGCGAAAGCGGTTACTGTTGCCGTGGTAGCCTCGCGAGACACCACCCTTTACCAGACCGACGACGGATCGTTGTGCAACGGCGCCGGCATCTATCTGTTCGCCGGGCGAACGGGTCAGCTCGAATCCGAATCGCGCCGGCGCGCATTGCTCTACTTCAACCTGGCTGGCCGCGTCCCGCCCGGCTCAACGATCGAAAGCGCCACGCTCAAACTGTACATGTCAAGAACGCCCAGCGCCTCCGAGCTTGTGGCTGTTCATCGTGTCGACGCCGACTGGGGAGAAGGCGCATCCGACGCGCCCATCGAGGAGGGCGGGGGGACTGCCTGTGCCACAGGCGACGCCTCGTGGATACACACATCGTTCAATACCGCCACCTGGTCAACGCCCGGCGGCGACTTTGCAGCCACCGCCAGCGCGCTGTTGGGCGTTGTCGGCATCGGATCCTACACCTGGCCGTCGACATCAGCGATGATCGACGACGTGCAGTCCTGGGTAGACAACCCAGACTTGAACTTCGGTTGGATTCTTGTGGGCTTCGAAGGCGCGGCGCTAACAGCGAAGCGCTTCGACAGCAGAGAGAATGCGATTGCCGCAAACCGCCCGGTGCTGACCGTCAAGTTCACGCCGCCCAACATCCCCACGGCTTCGGATATCTGGCTTGCCGTGCTAGCTGTGGCTATATCCATAACGGGCGCGATGCTTGCGAAGACGCGGTCCTTGGACGGCAAAGCGAGTAAGGGCTAAGGTTGAGCAAGCGAGTCTGAAGACACCCGGCCGGGCCGGGTGACGGGCACGATCGACCAAATGGAGGAAGGGCACATGGACGTCCTGTTGACGGAACGCAAGGTCAAGCGCGCACGCGCGATGCGCATCCCCACGCTGTTGGAATTCGAGCGGTCAGGCTATTCGCGAATGATGCCCGGCCCCATGCCGATGCTGAGCCGTGAAGAGCTGCTAGACATCGAGTCGCCTCTGCTCGCGCCGCGCAATCGCCACATCTCTCGGCGCGAGGCAGGCCGAGAGCAGGCGCCTATGGGGCAAGGCGGTGTCGACCCGGCGCTGCTCTCGCTTCTGGAGCGAACCACGTTCGGCTTTTCCCAGTCGGCGTATGACGATGCCGCCGCGATGGGCTACGAGGCATACCTCGAATCGCAGCTTGACCCGGCGTCGATTGATGATTCCGAGATCGATGCCATGCTCGCCCCGTTCGACACACTCCCGATGACCGGACAGGAGATTTACGACACCTACCCCAACATGCTCGGCGTTCCGGCCACTCAGCTTATCGACGCGACCATCCTCCGAGGCATTCTGTCGAAGCGTCAATTGCTGGAGCGCATGGTGCAATTTTGGACGGATCACTTCAACATCAACATGCTGGACGGCTTGGTTCCATACTTCAAGAATACCGACGACCGCGAGGTCATCCGCCAATACGCGCTCACCACCTTCCCGCAGTTGCTCAACGCATCGGCTAAGAGCGCTGCGATGCTGTATTACCTCGACAATTACGCCAACATCGTCGGCCACGCCCAGGAAAACTATGCGCGGGAACTCATGGAACTGCACACCATGGGTGTGAACGGCGGCTACACGCAGACGGACGTCGAAGAGGTGGCGCGCTGCTTCACCGGTTGGACGATCTACTTCTCGCCCCAACTCGGCGAGTTCGTGTTCTATGAGCCGTATCACGACTTCGAGGCCAAGACGGTGCTGGGGCAGTTCATCCCCGCCGGCGGCGGCGAGAGCGACGCGCAGACCGTGCTCGACATCCTCGCGCACCATCCAAGCACCGCAGAGTTCATCGCCCGCAAGCTGTGTACGCGGTTCGTGGGTTACGATCCGCCGGAGGATATCGTCCAGTCCGTCAAGGCGACCTACCTGGCGACAGGCGGCGATATCAAGGCGATGTTGCGCGTCATCCTCCAGCGCAACGTCATCACCTACCTGACCACTCCAAAGTTCAAACGACCGTTCCATCTGGTCGCCTCGATGCTGCGGGCCACAAACGCCGACATCCTCAGCATTGGGCTTGCACGAAACAACCTCGTCGTCATGGGACACGCGCCGTTCCTCTGGGGCACACCCGACGGATATCCCGACACGCTTGAAGCGTGGGGCTCGGCACTGCTTCTACGGTGGGGCTTCGCTTCCGCGCTCTTTGACGGCACGCTTTCGGGGATAACCGTTGATGCGCCGGGACTGCTCGCTGCGGCGGGCGGCAACGATCCAGCCTCAGGCACGCAGGGCACAGACATCGATATGATCCTCACCGGGGGAAGGCTGAACCCCGCCGAGGTTTCCGCACTCCAACAGTATTATAACGACGTTGCAGCACAGGGCCCGCCCGCCGTCAACGACACGTTCGGCTTGGCGGCGTCGGTCCCCGGGTTCCAGTGGTATTGAGCCATCGCTCTCGGCCGCACTCGCGGGTTCGGCCCATCAGGCAGGAGCTTCGAAATGTCGGATGATCCAGCAGTCGGTCAAGGTTGCAAGGAATTCCAAGAGTGGACCCGCCGGCGTTTCCTTAAGCATTCAGGTGCGACGGCGGCGGCGCTCATCAGCTTACCGGCATGGTTGCCGAGGGTCGTGCGCGCGGCCGATCACACCAGCACCGACACGCTGGTCGTGGTCTTTCTCCGTGGCGGCATGGATGGTTTGAGTTCCGTCGTACCGTACGGCGACCCCAACCTATACAGCCCCAACCTTCGGCCAAACCTCGCCGTGCTTCCGCCGGGCAATGTGGACGGCGCGGTGGACCTCGACGGCTTCTTCGGGCTGGCCCCGGCGTTGGCCCCGCTTCTTCCCGCGTATCAGAGTGGTCAACTCGCCATCATTCATGCAACAGGCTCGCCCGATCCCACGCGATCGCATTTCGACGCATTCAGCTTCATGGAGTATGGGACTCCGCTGCAACCGCTCACTCTGTTCACTGGATGGCTCGCACGCCACCTCGATGTTGTGCCACCCGTGGGAAACGGATTACTTCGCGGGATCGCGCTCTCTGATCTGATCCCCAAGACCCTCGCCGGCGCGCCAGCCACACTGCCCATTCGTGATCCTGCAGTGTTCGGCTTCCCCGGGCGCTTTCAGACCGAGGCCGAGCGCCGCGCCGTGCTCGAGACCGCATACACAGCCGCCAACGACCCGCTGGCCGGCGCCGCGGAAAGCACCTTCGCCACCATCGACCTGCTCGAGACCATCGACTTCCAGAACTATGCGCCCAGCGGCGGCGCGGTGTATCCAAGCAATACGTTCGGACAGAGTCTGCGGTCCACAGCCGCACTCATCAAGGCCGAGGTGGGCGTCGAGGTCGTCATGGTTGAACTGGGCGGCTGGGACACGCACAATCAGCAAGGTGTGCTTGCGGGTGGGATGGCCTCATTGATGGATGTCCTGGGCTCGACGCTTGCCGCGTTCCACCTCGACATGCAGAACCAGATGAACAACCTTACGGTGCTGGTCATGTCAGAATTCGGGCGACGGGCGGATGAAAACGGAAGCCTGGGCACCGACCACGGTCACGGCAACTGCATGTTCGTCATGGGCGGCCACATCGCCGGAGGTCAGGTGATCGCGGATTGGACCTCGAACGAATTGCTGCACCCGGACCTTCTGCACGAGGGCGACAGCCTCGCCGTCACCATCGAGTATCGAGACATTGTGGCCGAAATCGTTCAGAACCGGCTTGGGAACACCGATCTTGCGACCGTCTTCCCAAACTATACGCCGACGTTCCGGGGCATCACCATGTAGCGGAGCGGCGCATGCGGTTGCCAACGGAGAAGGGAAAGATCATTCCGCAACCTTGCACAACCAAGCCGGCCGCCTTCACGATAGGAGCAGTGTGCGCGCTGGCCGCGTATGGATTCACCCCCGCTCGCGGAAATGACCGGAATATGATCGGCGAGGATGGCAGCCGGTACAAGGCGCCCACCTCAAACATCGTCATACACCGAACCGTCGCGCCTGGCGCATCGAGCGGCCTGCCCGCCGTTGCGATCGTCGCATCGGCATCCGGAAACGTAACAGATCCCTGGTTCATCGACCCGCATGACCGTCTTGTCATGAGCGGCGCGTTCAGCAGCGTAACCATCCTGCACGCCGGAGAGACAACGCCCACACCAACCCAACTTAGCGCATTTGATGCGGTCATCGTGTGGAGCAACTTCGCATTTGCCGACCCCGGCGCGCTCGGCGATGCACTGGCTGACTACGTCAACGCCGGAGGTGGCGTCGTCCTGGCTACCTTTGCCAACTCCAGTGAAACCGCCGGGCGAGCGCTCGGCGGACGGTGGGTGTCGCACGAATACGAAGTGATTCCCTCGGCCGGCGGAACGGCCACCGGACCAGCCGCTCTGGGCGCAATTCTTGAACCGGGTCATCCGATCATGCAGGGGGTGGCTTCGTTCTCCGGTGGCTCCAGCAGCTTTCGCCCCGCCACAACCAACACCGCGACATCTACGCAGAAGATCGCGCTGTGGGATGACGGTGCCACGCTCGTGGCAGTTCGTGATGACGCGGTAGGCAGCCTCGTCGCCCTCGGTTTCTACCCTCCTTCCGACGATGTGCTTGCCGGTTTCTGGGATGCCTCCACCGACGGCGCCTTGTTAATTGAGAATGCATTGGTCTATGCGGCGCAGCGTATCCCTCTGATGGCCGGCGACTCCGACGCCGACCAGGATGTTGATCTCGACGACTTCGATCGATTCACAGATTGCTTCACGGGAACCAACCAGGGACAAGCCAACGCCAACTGCGTCACCTTCGATTTCGACCGCGATGACGACGTGGATTGCACCGACTGGCTAGCCTTCGAGGCGGCATGGACAGAGCCAGCCGAACCACCGCTGTTCAAGTGTCCGTTGCAGGCGGGGCCGAACCCGTTTGCGGTAGCGGGCGGAGAAATGTTGAACCGAACCGGCGGTTTCCAAGTGCCGATATCATCCGCGCTCGACAATTCGGACGTGGCCATCCGAATCAAGCTTGCCGACCTCTACGTGGACTCGGACGAGGATCCCGTAAATGGGTGCCCGGTCGGACCTGACTTCTCGCAGTTCGAAAACCAGGTTCGATACCTAGGTCCGCCGTCGGCCTTCGACGACAACGCGGTCTCGGCGCCGCAGTTCGTTGCGGCTAAGCTGCAATGCACTCCGTTCTACCGAGATTGGAGCCCCGCCGCATTGACGGCCGACTTCGGCGCAGGCGCCGATACAGAGACAATCTATTTTTACGGTGCGGAGGTTGTGCCTTGTTCGGTCTATAAAGCTCAACAGGGTACGCAAGCTTGCATCGAATCAGCCAGTGAGGATTGTTTCTCCACGTCTCTCGAAATCCGCACGGCCTTGTGGGGCGACGTCTGGACACCGTTCGGGGACGTCAGCTTCACCGACATCGGCAAAGTCGTGGACGCATTCAAAGGCATCTCCTTTGTAGAGGGCAACCCACCCGATGGAGCACCAAGAAAAACGCGGGCCATGCTCCGCGACAACAGCGCGCCGTTGGATTCAGCCATCAACTTCACCGACATCGGCAACGTCGTGAACGCCTTCAAAACCATTGCCTATCCCGAAGACGGCCCGGCGTCTTGTCCATGACAACATCTCTGCGGGTGTGCCTGTAGGGAACGGGTATGGCCGTAGGGAACGGGTGTGGCCGTGGATTGCAATATCGCACTGATAGCGCTGGTCATACCCGCCTGCCATCAAGCAATAGTTTAGAACCTTGGTACTAACGAAAACCACTATCGGTACTATTTTTGCAAGAATAGCTTGACTTTGCCGGGATTATCGGTATCTTGGTAACCGCGATTCGTTGGTGGAGGGGAAACTCAGGCCCATCACGCCTTGCGCCTCCTCCAAGTTGTGATCTTTCTTGGGAAGAATTGGAGGTGCAGGATGAAGACAGGTCAAAGGTTCTTGCTTGGTTTGGGTTTGGGGCTGGCGCTTGTCGCAGGCAGTGCGCGGGCAGCCCCGATGGGCACGGCGTTCACCTAT
>JADFMZ010000411.1 GCA_022563615.1 Planctomycetota bacterium | reverse complement strand
GGCGGAGCCCTCTGGAGCGGGGGTGCCGAGGTGAGAATGGAGGATTGCACGATCAGGGATAACCAGGCTGGCAGCGACGGGGGCGGAATCTACTACGTGGGGAAAGGCGCTCCGGACATCGATCCGTCCTTCATCAAGAAATGCACAATCGGCCCGGATAACGTGGCGGTGAACGGCTTTGGGGGAGGTGTCGCCCTCGTTGGAATCGATGCTAATGCTTGGATTGTCAACTGCTTCGTATTCGGAAACCGGGCAAACGCACAGGGCGGAGGTGCAGTGGCTCTGCTCGGACCTAACCCTGGTGGGGTTCCGGAATTGGCTCCGACCCTCGTCAACGTGCTGATGAGTGGAAACAGTGCCGCCAAAGGAGGAGGGTTGTTTATTTTCGGCAACGTCAGAGCCACAATCGCCGACACGACGATTTCGCAAAACGGATCTGAAGGCGTCAAATGGGAGTTCATGTCATCCCAGGGGCCAGACACGTCGCTGTCAAACTCGATCGTTTGGGCGAACAGTCCTACGCAAACGGAGATTTCAATCGACATTCCCGACAAGCTGATAGTCGGGTATAGCGACATCCAAGGTGGCTGGGATCCGGATGGGGACGGTCAGCCGAACGGGCCGGGCATCATCGACGCGGACCCGTTGTTCCTCGATCCTGCGAACGACGACTTTCGTCTGGGTGACGGCTCCCCGTGCATTGATGCATCCAGCGATCTGCTGGTTCCCAGCGATCAGACCGACCTTGACGAAGATACGGATACAGGCGAGCGGACGCCGCTGGATCTGGATCTGTTCGCCCGGTTCGTGGACGACCCTGGTATCGTGGATACTGGCGTGGACGATCCGCCCACGTACCTGGACGTTGTCGACATGGGGGCCTACGAGTTTGACGACTGCACAACTAATGCCGAATGTGGCGACGACAGCGACCCGTGCAACGGCACGGAGACCTGTAACTCTGGCAATTGTGAAGTGCTCATTACAGATTGCAACAACAACGGGATCGATGATCTTTGCGATATTGCGGATGGGACCAGCAAAGATTGCAACAACAACGGTATCCCGGACGAGTGTGAGGTTGGTGGACCGTTCTTGGCCGAGCTCGTTGCTAGCAAACCTGCGCATGAGAAATCGTTATGGCGGTCGGAGAAAAACATTGTGCGACTGACGTTCGCATGCGACATATCGGCCCCCGGCACCGGCGACGTACTGGTCCGAGAGATGTTGGACGCGGGAGCTTTTGGGTCCGACTTGTCGAGCAACTTTACGTTTACCGTGGAGGACAACGGTGGGGGTCCACGTGTCCTGAAGATCAACGGTGAGTCCTCATCGACGCTGGAACACCGTAAATGGTACTCAATCCAAAACGTCGGCGACTGGTCGGGAGTGGCTGACTTTGAAGTGCAGTACGTCGTTCAGGTCGGCGATGCGAACAACGATGTGCGCGTTCTTTTCGACGACCTCGGTGTGATCAATGCTCGGATTCCAACGTTTGATGCGGAGGACGATGCTCGTGAGGATATAAATGGAGACGGGAAAATTCTGTTTGATGATTTAAGTATGGCGAACGCGAGCATACCCTCGTTCCCGGTCGACAAACCGAGCGGGCATTGATACGCGGTGAGGCGGGAATGGCTTAGCGCGCAGAGCCGTTTCTACGTCTTGAACCGGCGAACGGTTTCGTCGGTAACGAGCATGTCCACGTGGCGGTCGAGCGGACCGGCCGGGATGGAGGGGGTGAATTGCTCCTCGAAGGCCAGAGCGCAAGCGGTGCCTTTGAACTCCGGGTGGGCAAGGAAACGGTCGTAGAATCCTCGTCCGCGACCCAGGCGGTTGCCGTACTCGTCGAAGCCCAGGCCTGGAACGATCACCAGGTCGATCATCGAGACCGGAAACACGATGCCCGAGACCGGCTCACGAATGCCCATGCTCGACACGGTCAGGTCGTCGGTCAGGGAGCGGATTTCGACGGGCATCATCCGCCGCTGGTTCCAACTAACCTTCGGCGCCAACACCCGCTTGCGGTCCTGCCAGGCCCGCAAGACGATCGGCGACGTTTCGACTTCAGTCGGCAAAGCCAGAAAGACCATGACCACCTCGGCCTTGACGTACTCTGGCTGCTCAAAAAAACGGTGACAAGCGCGCAATGATTTCGTGCGCAGCTCTTGGGGCGGGATGTCCGCCAGAACCTTACGGAGTCTCTGGCGTAATTCTTTCTTGACCGTCAATTCGAACGCTCACAGGCGATACGGTCAGCGATTAGCTTCCGTGTCTTCAACGCGTCGCCGGACCTTCTCGAGATACCGGCGCATCTGGGCTTCCGCCCCGCGATCGGTCGGCGTGTAGTACACTTTATCGACGCCGAGATAATCCTGAGCCACCATACCATCTTCCTCATCGTGTGGATAGCGATACCCCTCGCCGGCGCCCAATCGACTGGCCCCGGCGTAGCCGGTGGAACGCAAGTGCTTGGGTACGGGAAGAGTCCGCCCGGTTCGAACATCCTTGGTAGCCGCCCAAATCGCCTTGGCCGACGCATTGGACTTCGGCGCACAAGCCAGATAAATAGCCGCCTGAGCCAGAGGAAGCTGACACTCGGGCATACCGATCCGGTCGGTGGCGGCGGCCGCCGCCTGGGCCAAGACCAACCCCTGCGGGTCGGCGTTGCCGATGTCCTCCGAAGCGCTGATGACGATCCGTCGGGCAACATAGCGAGGATCCTCGCCCGCCTCGAGCATTCGGGCGATCCAGTAGACGGCGGCATCCGGGTCGCTACCTCGAATGGATTTGATCATCGCGCTGATCGCGTCGAAATGCGTATCTCCCGATGCGTCATATTCGATGGCTTTACGCTGGATGGATTCGACGGCGGCGTCCAGATCGACAACGATCGAGGTTTCGCCACAGCCTTGTTCCACCTGAAACAGAACGGCGATTTCGAGCGCGTTCAGCGCCCGGCGAGCGTCACCGTCACAAGTGACGGCCAAATGGTAGG
>JADFMZ010000410.1 GCA_022563615.1 Planctomycetota bacterium | reverse complement strand
GGCTCGGGCGACCTTTTTGGCGCGATCGTCAAACGATGGGGCGCAGCCGACCCAGAAGAGTATGGGAGCTTCGGGATGCTCCGCCAGTGTTTTGACGTCGAGGCCTTGGGCCCAGTTCGCCCGATCGCCCGCCGGAAAGCTCCAGGGATTTGCATTGGCTTCCAATCCGCGAAACGCCGTCTGGAGCTCTTTGGGAAACTCGCTGCGCTCCTGCACGAGGTAGCGGCGCATGTCCACGATCTTGTCTACAAAGGAAATGAAAACCGGGCACTCCTGTTCGCAGGCGCGACACGTCGTGCAGGCCCATAGCACCTCCGGGTCGATGACGCCGTCGACGAGGTCTTTTTGATGTTCGGGCGGGTCGGGTTCGCTTGGACCGCTCCCTGACGGTCGCGGCTCTGATCCGCTCTCTGATCCCATCCCACGGGCGTTCGTTGCGCCGGCGACCAGTGCGTTTTGGTGTTTGTAGAGAAAGTCGCGCAGGTCGAGGGCGAAGTGTTTGGGGGAAAGCTTTTTACCGGTGATCGTGGCCGGGCACAAGTCACTACATCGGCCGCACTCCGTGCAGGTATAGAGATCGAGAATCGACTTTTGACTGAACTGGTCGATCCGTCGGATACCCAGGGTTTCTTCGCGCTCCAGCTTCCCCTCGATGTCCTCAATGGGCGGCAGCCGGCCGGGCGGATGAAGGCTTTGCAGATAAACATTGGGAATCGCCGTGATGATGTGAAAGTGTTTGGAGTAGGGTAGTAGATTCAGGAAGATGAGAACCAGGGCCGAGTGCGTCCAGAACCCCAAGTGTTTGAGGAAGACAAGCAGGCCGTCGGATGATGTTGCCAATGCCCCAGCCACAACCGAACCAGCCGGTTCGCAGATGAGAAACGGCACGGTCCCTGCACTAAGCGCATCGCGTTCCGCCGGCGATAGATCACGATAGGTCGATCGAGGAACTCTCAGGACAACGTTTCCCTCTTCGTCCTTCACATCCGCCCAAGTAATGACTTCTCTTCGGTTCGGTTCATTCGGAAACACTCGCGGCGTTACGACAAGGCTGGAATTCGTTGACGCGCGCGCACGCAATACCAGCGAGGCGCCGTCATACAGAATGTCCGCCAACATCATCACGACGATGATGCCGAGAATGACGAGGCCTTCGGTGCTGAGGGTGATTCGCGGTAACCGAGCAATGACACGGAAGTACACGAACACCAGCGTGCCGAGAATGACTAAAACGGCAAACACATCTTTGAAGAAGGAGTAGGTTTGGCCGAGCCATTGGTCCGAACCGAAGATCCAGAAATGAAACGATTCGTCGAAGCCTCGGCCCCACAAAATAAGCGAGCGCAGGAGCAGCACGATGAAGCCCGAGAAGATCAGCATGTGGGCAAAGCCGGCCAGCGGATAGCGCCGCATGCGAAGCTGGGCAAGTGCGTACTTCACGGTGAGGCGGAGTCGCACGCCCGGTTGATCGGGCCGCTCCCCGGTGGCTCCGACCCTTAATAGCTTCCACCGACGCCGCATGGAATAGGCGAAGGCGCCCCAACCGACGGTCAGTAAGAGAGTCATAAAGATGGGGCTCATCCGAACTCCTTAGATCGCCCGCCAGATCGAAAAGAGTCGACCCCGAGCCGCAGGCTTCAGCCTGCGCGACGCTACGAGTACGCCGACCGTTCCGTGATGTTGGACGTGCCGCGCAGGCATGATCTCCACCGTTCAGCGCCAATGCTACGCCATGGCCGTGACGTGCTGCAATTCCTGGGTCAGTAGCGGCACCAGCGTAAACAAATCGACTACGCAGCCGTAGGTGGCCACTTTGAAAATCGGCGCTTCCTTTTTCGTGTTGATCGCTACGATCACCTTGCTGCCGCGCATGCCGGCCAGGTGTTGAATGGCGCCGTCGATGCCGCAGGCGATGTACAGTCGCGGCGTCACGACCTTTCCGGTCAGGCCGACCTGGCGTGAGTGCGGCTGATAGCCGGCGTCACAGGCTGCGCGCGACGCGCCCACGGCGGCATCCAGCACACGGGCCAGTTCGTAGATGATCTTGAAGTTTTCCTCCGACTTCAGCGATCGCCCGCCGGAAACCACGATGTCCGCCTCGGTCACGTCTTTGATGCCGGAACTCGTGCCGACGATCTCTTTAACGTGCAACCGTTGATCGCTTTCGGTCAGCGTAAGCGGGATCGACACGGCCTCGGCAGAGGCGCCGGTTTGCGGCTCCGGCGCCGGATAGGCGTTCGTCCGGACCGTAGCGATCTGCAAACGCCCGGCCGACAGTTTGAACTTGGCTGCGAACTTGCCTGCGTACATGGCTTTGGTGGCGATCAAATCGGCGCCGTCCAGAGCCAGTTCCGTACAGTCGATCGCCAGGGCTGCGCGCTTCCGCGCCGCGAGCCGAGCGGCCAGATCCCGGCCCATGAACGACGTCGGCATCAACACGATCGCGGCATCAGCCTTGTCGATCGCCGCCGCCAGAGCCGCCGCATAAGGCCCCGCTCGATAGAGCGCCAGTTCGGAGTCATCCACGGTGTAAACCGTCTTGGCGCCATAAGAGGCGACGGCCCCAACCAACTCGCCGACTTGATGACCCACGATGCAGGCGTCAACTTGTCCGCCGAGCGCTTGGGCCAGCGTCGCCGCCGGCGTAAGAAGCTGGAAGGAAGCGGGCAGAATCTTCCCCGCACGCTGCTCGATGAAAACCAATACGTTGTTGCTCATGTTTGAATCGTTTCTCTGTGTCGGACATCCCGGAGTGCACGGATCACCGCCAGAATGTGTTTCAAGAGTGATCCTTTGAACCGAGCCGCGCCCGTAAGGAAGCGGTTCTTGCGCCGTTTCGACATTTTCCTTCGCCCGCCCTCCGCGCTTAGGATACCCTTAGACCGTCCAACAAGACGCGCTTCAAAACGCCAACGACAATCCGACGTTCGCGCAGGCTAAAGCCTGCGGCTCGGTCTTGTTGGAAGCTCTTGTTGAAACACATGCCTAAAGAATCTTCGC
>JADFMZ010000409.1 GCA_022563615.1 Planctomycetota bacterium | reverse complement strand
TACATGCGTAGGATAGGTGGGAGGCGATGATCCGGCAGCTCAGGCTGTCGGGAAGCCAACCTTGAAATACCACCCTTGTGCTATTTGCTACCTCACCCCGACCCATGAATCCGGGCGGGGGACAGTGTTAGGTGGGCAGTTTGACTGGGGCGGTCTCCTCCTAAAGAGTAACGGAGGAGTGCAAAGGTCGGCTCAGCACGGTTGGCAATCGTGCGTCGAGTGCAAAGGCATAAGCCGGCTTAACTGCGAGATTTACTCGTCAAGCAGATACGAAAGTAGGCCTTAGTGATCCGGTAATCCCGTGTGGAAGGGTTATCGCTCAACGGACAAAAGGTACTCCGGGGATAACAGGCTGATCGCTCCCGAGCGTTCATAGCGGCGGAGTCGTTTGGCACCTCGATGTCGGCCCATCACATCCTGGGGGTGAAGGCGCTCCCAAGGGTTCGGCTGTTCGCCGATTAAAGTGGTACGCGAGCTGGGTTCAGACCGGCGTGAGCCAGGTCGGTCCCTATCTGCCGTGGGCGTACGAAGCTTGAGAGGATATCTCCCTAGTACGAGAGGATTGGGAGGTACGAGCCTCTGGTGTACCAGTTGTCCCGCTCGGGGCACCGCTGGGTAGCTATGCACGGAAAGGATAACCGCTGAATGCATCTAAGCGGGAAGCCCCCCTCGAGATGAGGTCTCGGCGTCGCCTTCGGGCGACGGAAGGCCCCTCCAAGACTAGGAGGTCGATAGGCGGGAGGTGTAAGCACAGAGATGTGTTGAGCTGACCCGTACTAATGGCCAAAGGCTTGACCACATTGATGAGCGGCTGTCACGCAGCCGCCGACGCAATGGTCAAACATACATCAATCTGCGTCCGTTTCTTCTCTTGCACCAACTCTTTGGAACGCAGGCAGCGCAAAAAGCGTTTGCGTTCGGGCACTTTAACAAAGCA
Source organism: Planctomycetota bacterium (assembly GCA_022563615.1). Classification (GTDB taxonomy): domain Bacteria; phylum Planctomycetota; class Phycisphaerae; order UBA1845; family UBA1845; genus JADFMZ01. Next base: position 2,063 of record JADFMZ010000409.1, on the reverse strand, counting down.
TTATTGCCAAACGTCGGAGCGCCGAGGTGATCCTGTGCGCTTCAATTCCGCGCTCGGGTTATGTTGGAGCCCACGGCTTGATTCTCATGTTCCGAGACGGATAGGGCGCTGAGGCGATCTTGGAATGTGCTGTTTTGCGCGCTGAACGCCCAACATGCGTGCCCAAGGCGGTTCTGCTACCATCTCTGCTTATGGTCATTGCACGGGAAGGTTATCGAGAAATCGCGCTTTCCACGTTGCTTCTGTCCGCGTTGGGGGCGGGGGCGTGGTGGATGGTATCCTGGCTGGCGGCGGTTCCTTTCGTGCTCGTTTGGATATGGGTGTTGTCGTTCTTTCGCGACCCGATCCGGAACGGGAAATTCGCCCGCGACGAGTTGTGCGCTCCCGCGGACGGCACGGTTACGGAGGTCACCGAGCTGGACCAGTACGAATCGTTCGACGGCCCCGCCGTTCGCATCGGCATCTTTCTGAGCCTGTTCAACGTCCACGTCAATCGGTCGCCGTGCACCGGTCGCGTGCGGCGGCTATCGTATGAACCAGGGCTGTTCCTCGACGCCCGCCACCCCGAATCCGGTAAGCGTAACGAATCCAATACGCTCCTGATCGATCCGGACGCACCCATGCCGGGGCCGATCGTCGTGCGTCAGGTAGCCGGAATGATCGCTCGACGTATCATCTGTCATGTGCAGGAGCAGGAGCGGATGTCCATCGGGGCGCGTTTCGGCATAATCAAATTCGGTTCGCGGACGGAGTTGATCTTCCCCCGGCTTAGCGGCACCGAAATCATGGTGAAGCCGGGAGACAAGGTTCGAGCCGGAATGACGGTCATGGCCCGACAGGCGGTCGATTAGAACAAGCTCTATCTCTTTGTAGCAATCTAATCGCGGCTTTTGCCGTGAGATTGTTTCGAAACCGCAATGCGCAAAAAACGAGAACGCTTCAGGACGTGAAGAAATCGAATTACTCAATTCATCGTTCGGTTGCGCCGGCGCGGCCGCGCCAGCGCCGCTTACGCTCTCTGGCGTTCGTTCCTGCTCTGGTCACGCTTGGCAACTTGCTGTGCGGATTCGCGGCGATCCATTTCGCTCTGCGGGCGATGGTCGATCTGGGCATGGGTGTGGGCCCGGATGTGATCGACCGGATCGACCGGTCGCTTTTGGAACGAATGCTGCCATCGTTTCTATCGGTAGGCGCCGGATTGATTTTTCTCGGGATGATCCTCGACGCCATGGACGGCTTGATCGCCCGAGCCACACAGGGTACGAGCAATTTCGGCGGACAGCTTGATTCGCTGGCCGACGTCGTGACGTTTGGCGTCGCCCCGGCCACGCTGATGGTGGCCTTTATGACGAGGGAACTCGCCGGCGACTTGATCGTGCCCTCTCCGATCAGCCCGCATTTTCTTGGACGGGCAACCTGGATTGCGGGCGCGTTTTACGTCGTGTTCGCGGCCGTTCGTCTTGCGCGGTTCAACGTCGAACACGCTGAAGTCGGCGCTGACTACAAGACGTTCCGAGGCCTACCCAGTCCTGCTGCGGCGGGCTTGATGGCCGCTTTGATCCTCATATCCGATCAGCTCGAAGGCGCTGTTGCCACGCGGGTTATCGTTTTTGCGTTGCCGGTCGCGGCTCTGTTTGTGGCGTTTCTGATGGTGAGCCGCGTTCCCTACCGTCGGCTTAACCGATCGTACCTGCTGGGCCGTCAGCCTTTCGGGCAATTGGTGTTCTGTATTGCGTTCCTGGCCGTTTTTCTGACTTTCAAGGCGTTCACGCTGGTGGCGGTGTTGATGTGGTATGTGTTCAGCGGTCCGGTGGGGCTGCTGACGCGATCGTTGTCCCGGAAGCGCCCGCCCTCAGCCGGTACGATCCGGACGGAGGATTCATCCCCATCCGAGCGCAAGCGCGCATAACGCGCCGGCTGATCAGTATCAACTTGCGCGGGAGATCAGCTCGGGCGCCGCACCTTGTAGGGTCCGCCGTGCGGACCCCCTTGGGTTGATCGGTGGTGCACGCCAGCTTCGATCGGCTCGGAACCCGGTGTCCGTGATGACATGACGATGAGGG
>JADFMZ010000079.1 GCA_022563615.1 Planctomycetota bacterium | reverse complement strand
GGAATCTGCCCCAGTGGGCCTGACCGCCCCGCACGCCTCGCAGACACATTTCTTCGTTTTTCGGGATGAAACCAACGATGGGCGTCATTCCATACTAGGTAACGGGAAACTAGCAGACTATGGAGGAATTGCGGGAGGCGTTCGGGCGATATGTCAGGCCCCAGTGGCGACGGCTGCATTTGGCGGCGCGTCGTTATACGGCCGGCGAACATGATGCGCAAGATCTGGTGCAGGAGGCGCTGCTGCGGGCGTGGAGGAACTTCTCGCTGACGGAGGAGCGCACCCACAGCCGGGCCTGGCTCTTTGTCATCCTGCGGAACGTGGCGGCGGAGTGGCATCGGACCGCGAAGCGGCGCATTCGCCTGATATCGTCGGAGGGATTGGAGCTGACCGAGTTGTCCCCTTCTGATCCAACCGAACCTTTCGCGCCGCTGCCGGCCATGGACGAGCGGCGATTCATGGAGTTTCTGGATGATCATCTGGCGGCTGCGCTGGACGCGCTCGAGCCGTCGTTTCGGGAGGTGGTTGTGCTTTCGGTGGTGGGTGATCTGACCTATCGAGAGGTGGCTCAAGTGTTGGATTGCCCGATGGGGACGGTGATGTCGCGAATGGCTCGGGCCCGCCGTGCCCTTCGAGAACGTTTGGCGGATTACGCCCGAGCCAAGGGTTGGGCGGTGGAGCGACGGTCGTGACGTGCAGCGAAGTGCGCCGATATCTCTTTGCGTTTCTGGATGACGAGCTGGACGCGCCGATCAGCATCGAGCTCCAGCAGCATCTGGACGGTTGCCACGACTGCGCACGCGAGGCGGAAGTCGAGCGAACGATCCGCAAACGGCTAGCCGCAACGCTGGAAGCCGCCCCGGACATTCCTGCGTTCACGGACTCGTGGAGCGAGAGCCGGACCGGAATAGAAGAGACGGTTCCTGCGGCGCCTGCGGTTGGCTCGCCTGCTTCAACGAGGCTGCATCACCGAGCGCGAACGCTTGCCTGGGCCGCCGTGTTGATCGGCGCGCTCGGCGTTTCGGTCTGGTTTGTCGTGATCCGCGATCGACCGGCGCCCGGCGTGTCGGGATTTGCCGGGATGCTTGTGGCTGACTTTGAACATTTCCTCGATGAGGGTGGGCGGGTGCAAATGGTCTCCGCCGATCGCCTGGCGGTTTCCGATTGGCTTTTCGATCAGACGACGCTCCACGTGCAACTGCCCGTGCCTCAGGATCCGAAATGCAAGCTCCTGGGCGGACGAAAATGCAAGATTGCGGGTAAGCCCGCCGCCTTCGCAGCCTACGAAATGCACGGAGTGCTCGCCTCACTCGTCGTCGTGCCGGCGACGCCCGCCGTCCTGGAAGGTATGGAGCACGTTCAGTTCGACGGCGAATCGCATTGGGTAAGCCGGCTCAGGGGCCACACGGTCGTGGCCAATCGGCGAGATGGGCACGTGTATGCCGCCGTATCCACGCTTCCCGTCAGGGAGCTTCTGTGTTTGATGAAAGATGTAAACCATGAGGGCAATTGAAGTCGGGTTAAAGAATCCTCATCTCGTCGTGGTGGCCGTTCTGGCTGTGATCGTCGTGGGTATCACAGCCATGATACAGATTCCGGCGGACCTTCTGCCGCAGTTTAAGACCCCGGGTGTGCAGATCGTCACGTTTTACCCGGGCATGCCGCCGGAAGTGATGGAACGTGACATCATGAGCCGGATGGAGCGGTGGACGGGGCAGTCCGTGGGTATCGAGCATCAAGAGGGCAAGGCGATGCTCGGTGTGTGCATCGTCAAGGACTTCTTTCGGGAGGGGATCAGTCTCGAAACGGCCATGTCGCAGGTGACGTCGTACGCCATGTCCGACATGTTCTACCTGCCGCCGGGCACGATCCCGCCGATGGTCATGCCGTTTGATCCGACGGCCTCGGTGCCGCTGTGCCTGGTGACCGTATCCAGCCCGACGATGACGGAAAAAGAACTTTACGACGTCGCCTACTATGACCTGCGGAACAATCTTCAGGGCATTCGAGGCGTGATCGCACCGGCGGTGTACGGTGGAGTGCTTCGTCGAATTTACGCGTATGTGGACCCCATGGAGCTCGAAGCGAGAAACCTGTCGCCGATGGACATCGTGCGAACGCTCGGTCAGCAGAGTATCTTTGTGCCGACGGGCAACGTGAAGATCGGCGACATCGATTACCAGATCACCTCCAATGCGATGCCCAAACGCGTCGAACAGCTCAACGACATGCCGGTCAAGACGGTCGACGGCGCGGTCGTCTTCATGCGGGATATCGGGAAAGTCGAGGACACCTTTCAAATCCAGTCCAACATAGTCCACATCAACGGGCGCAAGCAGGTCTACATCCCGATCTATCGACAGCCGGGAGAGAACACCCTTGCGATCGTGGATCAAATCAAAGATCAACTCAATACGATTGGCCAGCAGCTACGTGAGTCTCGTCCCGAGGCGCAGGATATGGTGCTCAGTGTGGCGATTGATCAGTCGGTCATGGTGCGGCGGTCGGTGAACTGGTTGAAGTTTTCGGCCATCTTCGGCGCGATTCTGGCCGGTATCGTCGTGTTCGTCGCCTTGCGAAGTTGGCGCTCCACAGTCGTCATCGTCCTGGCCATTCCCATTTCAATCCTGATTGCCCTGATCGGGCTTCGCTTTACGGGCAATACCATCAACAGCATGACGCTGGGCGGACTGGCCCTGGCGATCGGCATCCTGGTGGATCAATCGATCGTGGTGCTCGACAACGTCACCCGACACATGGGGATGGGGAAAACCCGGATGCAGGCCGCCCTCGACGGCACCCGCGAAGTCTCCCTGCCGGTACTGGTATCGACGATCACCTTCATCATTGTCTTCTTTCCCGTGGTGTTCCTGACCGGCATACCGCGTTTTTTGTTCCAGCCTCTGGCGGTGGCGGTGATCTTTGCCGTGGTGGGCAGCTACGTCATCGCCATGTTCGTGATCCCGAGTTTCTGTGCCCACTTCGTTCGCCCTCCCAAGCTGGCGGGTAATCCCGGACCGCCCGAGTCGCAGTCTGCACTGCGATCGTGGTTCGAGCGCATGTTCCCGCGTTTGATCGGCCTGCGTTACTTTGTCGTTGCGGCCGCCGCACTGTGTTTGGTTCTGGCGGTCCTGAGCATGGGCCGTGCCGGCACGGAGCTGTTCCCGCCGGTGGATTCCAATCAGTTCACACTCTACGTCCGCCTCCCCTCGGGGACGCGCATCGAGAACACACGGGAGGTCGTGGCGCGGATCGAGCGCTCGATCATCCAGGAGCTTGGCGAGCCTGATCCGGATCCGGATGACGAAAAGCACCCGGAGTCCAATCTGCGCCTGTTGATCTCGAACATCGGCGTACTGATGGATTGGCCCGCCGCCTACACGCCCAACACCGGCCCCATGGATGCATTCGTGCTCGTCCAGTTGAAGGGCAAAGCCGGGATGCCGGATACGTTCGAGTACGTACAGCGACTGCGCCCGAAGCTCAATGAGGAATTCCCCGGCGTCGAGTTCGCGTTTGACACCGGCGGAATGATGACTGCGGCGCTCAACTCCGGCCTCCCCTCACCGATCAACATTCAGGTGCAAGGGTTCGACCTTCTGACCGGAGAAGAAATCGCGCAGCACATCACCCGCATCGCCTCGGCGGTTCCCGGAGCGAGGGATGTTCGTGTGGCCCAGCGAATGGATTATCCGCAAATCGACGTGCAGATCGACCGGGTCAAGGCCGCCCAGTTGGGAATCACACAAGAGGACGTGATCAAGAACATTGTGACCGCGACCAATTCGAGTGTGAACTTCGAACCCTCATTCTGGATCGCGCCGAATGGGAACCACTACTTCATCGGTGCTCAGTATCGCGAACAAGACATTACATCGTTGGAGACCCTCAAGAACATCCCCATCACCGGCACCAACAGCCTCCAACCGGTGCCATTGAGGAATATCGCAGAGTTCCGCAGAGCCACGGGCCCCGCCGTCATCAGCCACCTTAACATTACGCGCGTGATCGACGTGTATGTGAACGTCGCGACGGGCTATGATGTTGGGAGCGTGGCGGCCGAAATCGAGCGGCGCCTTCAGGAGTCTACGGTATTGGGACTGAATGAGACGATCACATCGCGCGGCAAGGTCTATGAGGTCACCGGGCCCGGGTATGGGGGCAAGGGGATCAAAGTGCAGATGAAGGGTGAAGTGGAGATCATGCGAGGATCATTCCGCCAGTTCGGTGTGGGGCTGGTCATCGCCTCGATCCTCGTCTATCTGGTCATGGTCGCCCAGCTTCGATCGTTTTCGATCCCGTTCGTCATCATGCTGACGGTGCCTCTTGCGTTCATCGGCGTCGTCGCCGCCCTGCTGCTGACCGGTACGCGCCTGAACATCCCGACGTTCATGGGGATCATTATGATCGTGGGCATCGTCGTGGAGTACAGCATCATTCTTCTGGACTTCGCGAACCGGCGTGTTGACGAGGGCGCCAGCGTGCGCGATGCGATCCGTGAGGCCACCTGGATCCGCCTCCGCCCGATTCTAATGACGTCGACCACCACTTGGATCGCCCTGCTCCCGATGGCGATCGGGGCGGCCGGTGGCGAGGCGAACGCCCCGCTGGCGCGAACGATCATCGGCGGTGTGCTGGCGGCCACCGTGCTTTCCCTGGTTGTCGTGCCGTGTCTCTATGTAATGATTCGCCGCGACGAGAGTGCAAAGTCGAACTTGGCACTCCCTGGCGTCGCCACCATCCCGACAGGAGAATAAACGTGAAGAACACGAAGATCACCACGGTCACGCGCACTACCATCGTCACCATCGTCGCTTTAGTGGCGATTGTGATGGTGGGCTGGATCACTACGACGGGTCCGTATGGTTCGGCCCGTGCCGCGGGCAATGACGACGACCAGACGGGGACCGCGCCGCCGGTGCGCGTCGTGGTTGTCAAGGCGGAGCAGCGTCCGCTTACGAGAGTTCTGCGCATGCCTGCGACGCTCCAGGCCGGCGAGACCGCCGACCTCTACGCGAAAACGAGCGGCTATGTGTCCACGATCGTCGTCGATATCGGCAGCCGCGTGAAGAAAGGTGATGCGCTGGCCACGATCGACGTTCCGGAAATGCTCGATGAGTTGCATCAGGCCCAGGCTGTCCGTGAAGCCAAACGCGCCAATGTTGGCGCGGTTAAGGCGAAGGTGGCTCAGGCTGACTCGATGATCGCCACCGCACAGGCGCAGCTTCAGCGGGCCGCCGCCGAACGGGAACTGTGGATTCTCACGGTGAACCGCAAGAAGGAACTCCTGGACGCCCAGGCCATTCCCGATCAGGCGTTCGACGAGGCCCGCACCCGTCTTGCGATGGCGGAGGCGGAGGTGCAAACCGCCAAGGCCGGCGTCGCCAGCGCCAAGGCGCACAAACGGGCGGTCGAGGCCGACGTCGCCGTCGCCCAATCACAGGTCGCCGTCGAGGAGGCCAGGGTCGCCCGTCTCAACACGCTGATGAACTATGCCACGATTCGGGCGCCGTTTGACGGCGTGATCACCGATCGACACGTTGACCCTGGCGCATTTGTTCGCTCCGCCGCCGAAGGCGCCGGGCGTTCCCTGTTGACGATCGCCAACGTCAGCTACATACGCCTGGTCCTGGAAATCCCGGAGGTCGACACTCCTTACGTTCGGGTCGGTACAGAAGTGACCATAGACGTCAAAGCCCTCAACGACGACCCGTTCACCGCAACCATTACGCGAAGCGCCGTAGCGCTCAAAGCCAATACCCGAACGATGCGTGTCGAGGTCGATTTGGACAATCGGAGCGGGCGACTGGCCCCCGGCATGTACGCCCGGGTGGAAGTGAAGCTCGAATTCAAAGCCCAGGCTATGCTCATTCCCTCCAAGGCCATTCGGGTGCGGGGCAAGAAGATTTCCGTGCTGGTGGCCCAGAACGGGATCGCCCGGGCGAAACCGGTCACGATCGGCTACGACGACGGCATTTGGGCTGAGATCGTTACCGGTCTGAACGGAGATGAAGAGATCATCATCTCTGCGAGCGGCGCGATTGCTCCCGGGGCGCCGGTTCATGCGGTTCCGGCAGGTTCTTCCTAACCGCCAGTTCGTCGGCCAACCTAAGCGAGTGGATAATGGATATCTCCAGACCATTGAACAAGACGATGCCGAGGGCTTTAGCTCGCGCGGTTATTCCGGGCGCCTCGACCGCCGGCAAACCTGTTTTCTTGGGGCGTTCTGGAAAACGATCACCCGTTTCGTCAGGACACGCCCACAAGCGTGCACGCCGGGCTAAGAGCCTACCCCGAAAAGTGTGGCACGGGTTTGCAACCCGTGCGTTTCACCGGTTGAAAACCGGCGCCACAACGGTTAATGGGATAGGCGCTAAGGCGACCTCCGGAATTGCCGGTGCAGCGGTGATTCTGGTCGCGTTTCTGTTGACCGGCTGCGCGAAGCCGGATCAGGGAATCCTGCCGCCGCAACGACCGGACGTGACGCCTTCCGAGCAGCCGGTGTCAGCCATGCCCCTGCATCTCGACCCCGACCCCATCAAGCCGATGTACACCGAGCTGCTGGCGATTGACCTCCCGACGGTCGTTCGGGTCGCCCTGGCTGACAACTTTGACATTCGCCACGCCCGTCAGGCCGTCCACGCCACGCAGGGACGATACGAGGCCACCGTCGGGGCAGCCTTTCCCGCGATCGTCCCCACGGCGCTGTTTGAGCATGTCGAAGGAAGCGTGCGGGCGACCCGGGGCAATCTGGTCGGCGTGGGATTCGACACGTTTCAACCGTCGGTGGCCATTCAATGGGTCATCAACCCGGGGCGCGTCATTTATGACATCCTGGCCGCCAGAAAGCGCCTGCTGGCCTCCGAACAGCAGGAAAAAGCGGTCATTCAGGGAATCCTCCGCCGTGGCGCGGTCCAATACTATGATCTCGTCCTGGCGCAGGCTGGGATTTCAGCCGCCCATCAGGGTGTCCTCGAAGCCGAAGAGCTTCTGCGCATCAGCCAACTGCGCATCGCGACAGGAACCGGCGTGCCCGCCGACGAGATGCGCGCGGACGCCCGCCTGGCGGAACGTCGGCAGGATCTGATTTCGGGAATGAAAGAGCTGTACGACGCGTCTGTGATGTTGGCTGTCACCCTTCACCTCGATCCGTCCGTAACCTTGATCCCGAGCGTTACCCTGCTCCCACCCACGCAACTGGTGCGGAACGATCTGGGGATCGACGAACTGCTCGGCATCGCCGTTGCGTTTCGCCCGGACCTGGAAAGCGTGAGAGCGCTGGTCGAAGCCGCAACCGCCCAGCAGGATTCAACCTGGTGGTCGGGCTTCGGACCCACGCTTGCGCTGTCCTATCAATACGGCGGGATCACCGGACATGCCAGCAACTTCGCGGCGTCACCGGGCGTTTCCTTCAGCGGAAACTCGGTTGGCAGCGGTAGGATTCTAGACGTGATCACGAAACAGCCGCTCAGGACAGCAATCCATCGCCCGGACCAGACCTTCAGTTTCAGCGATCAACAGCGGGCCACCGCCGTGGCAAGCTGGCGGCTGGCGCTCTCGGTCTTCGGTGAACTCAAGACGGCCAAAGCGGTGCAGACCCAGGCCGTCATCCAAGCCGGGCGCGCGCTGGATGAGGTGCGGGCGCAGGTGGTCTCGGCCGCGCAGGCCAGCCAGGCCAATCGCCAACTGATCGGGTTGGCGCACCGACAGGTGACCTCGGCGGAAGAAGCCCTGCGACTGACCGAAGTCCACCTCAAGGCCGGAACCATGACCACGGTGGACGTTCTCCAAGCCCAGGACGCAGCCACCCAGGCCCGCCTTCGCTACGCCAAGGCCGTGGTTCGATACAACCAATCGCAGGTCGATCTGCTGGCCGCCTTGGGGCTTCTCGATGAAACCACCTTGCTGGCGCCAGAATCCGGCGGCGAGGACGAGACAGCCGCTTCGACCGTAGAACAGCAAGAAGCCGCACGAAATGCCGCCGGCGGTGGGTAAGCACTCGACCCATCCATATCCTTGAAACAGCGCCCGCCACTACTGCTTTGTCAGCGTTGCTTTGATGGGTTGAATACGGACGAAGATGGGTGCCACTGCTCTCGAGCAGTGACCTCGCGCCGCAAGACCCAATCACCCACGCTTTGCAACGCTCGAAAGCAGTGCCCTTGGGGTTTTCGAGGAGTTCGTGCACTGCTCAAGAGCAGTGGCACACCTATCCATCAATCGACGGCTGACAGAGCACTACGATACGGCGGGATTATCGGCTGGCTGTTTCTTGCTTTCGATCGCGGCGGATCGCTCCACGTCCCGTCCTTGATGCTGCTCCCTCAGCTCCTCCATGACGCGCTCAAAACGCTTCAGTCGCTCTTCAGCCAGTTCGCGAATCGGTTCGAACCGGAACGAGTCGTGCAGCCGGGCGGTCCAAAACCGGTATTCCTTTTTGCGCTCCCACATGTCGATCACGGCTTGTACGCCTTTGCCTTCGAGCGTGCCCCGTCGAATCACCGTCCAGAGCGCCAGTACGCCGAACTCGTCGAGGTTATTCGCCTCCGCGACGATCTGCCCCTCAATCATATCCCCCCCGGAACGACTCAGTGAGCGAACGGCTGCCGCAGCGCGCTCCAGACACGTCGGCGACAAGAGATCGGCTAAGCTTCGTTCCAACAACGAAGCGCCCTGTTCCCAACCGGTGTCCGTGGTCGGGGTCAGGAGAATCTCCGTTCGATCTATTTCACCCTCGCGGCAGCGAACAGCCCAGGCTGCGTCATGGTAGAGGGATGCAGCAATGACCGCCGATTCATCAACCTCGCTGGGAAAGGTCGTCGCCAGTGTGGCGATGTGTAGGGCGTTGTGGGCCACCCGCGCGGAATGCTCCCAAAGGAACAGATCGGGATGACCTTGCTTGGTTTGGAGGACAAGGTCGACGCGCGCCCGAGTCCAGATCGCATCCACCGGCATCGCAGCCACGATTCCTTCCATCCCCGGCTCGGCTGAGCAGGACAGGGGACTACTCGGTGTTTACGGGAATGCAGGACGACTCGACGCGTGAATGGCTCGCGCTAACGGCCCAAGGGAAGTCACCTGGAGTTCCCGTGCCCGAACCGCCCCTTTCCTCTCACCATTTTCCAAGCCATGGCCTGCGGCGAGTGTTGCCCTCCAACAACACCACGACGAAGGCTCGAGAGTTGACGCCCATCACCGGTACCGGAGTAATCGGCGCCGCAAACATCCCTCGACCGACTATTGTAACAAGTTAGGCCGTGGAAGTTGCCACAAAAAAATCCTTTGAAAACGGCTCAGATTCACAATGCAATCGCGCAAGACGAGACATCAACGAATCGGTTCGCGTGCATCCCTTTGGTCTACGCCGTCCACGCCATCGATAATCTGATAGTGGAAATTACGCTTCTTCGGAACCCATCCGGCGTCACGAATAGTCGCCCTTATCTCTTGTTCTGTAAGGTGATACGTCGTTCCGGCGGCCGACACGACGTTTTCCTCCATCATCACCGAGCCCATGTCGTTCACCCCGAAGAACAAGGATAACTCTCCTATTTTAACTCCCTGAGTTACCCAGCTTGCCTGGAGATTAGGGATATTATCCAGGTACAAACGGGCTATCGCGACGGTTCGCAGGTATTCGTGGGCGTCGGCCAGCCTCAAATGTTTCCCGTCGGGTTGGCTGTCGTCGTCGGGCGGCAGTGGCGGAACGCGCCCCAGCGGTGTGTCGCCCGGCTGGAACGTCCAGCAGATGAACGCCGTGAACCCCCCCGTTTCATCCTGCAGCTCGCGGATACGGCGCAAGTGCTCGATGCGTTCGGGGATCGTCTCAATGTGTCCGAACATCATCGTTACGCTGGTGCGCATGCCGATGCGATGGGCTTCTCGCATGACGTGCAGGTACTGTTCGGTCGTCGTTTTTCCCTGGGCGATTTTCTCGCGAACTCGGTCCACGAGAATCTCGGCCCCACCTCCGGGAATGCTGTCCAGACCGGCGTCCTGCAATCGCAGCAGAACATCCGGGACGCTCATGTCGAAAATCTCGTGGAACGCGTGGATCTCCGGTGGGCTGAAGGCATGGATGTGGATTCCGGGGTACTCATTCTTGATAAACCGCAACAGATCGCAGTACCAGGATAGCGGCAACATCTCGGCGGGAACCAGCCCGCCCTGCATCAAGATTTGCGTACCGCCGATGGCGATCAACTCCTCGACCTTGCTGCCGATCTGCTCGAAAGTCAGCACGTAGCCGCCGGGGAGATCCTTTCGCCCAGTGTCCATGCCCGGGGGGTCAGCCTTGAAATTGCAGAAGATGCACTTCGCAGTGCAGTAGTTGGCGTAGTTGATATTGCGATCGACCACGTAGGTTCGATAGGGTTCGGGATGCAGTCGCTGCGTGACTTCGTGCGCCCGCCGGCCCAGCTCATGAATCGAAGCATGCCGGTATAAATCAAGCGCCTCCCGATCGGAAAGGCGCGGCCGGGCGGGCGCGAACGACTTGGCGACCGCAAGCGTCATACGAAGGTCAACTCTCC
>JADFMZ010000078.1 GCA_022563615.1 Planctomycetota bacterium | reverse complement strand
GAGACTTCGACCGTGACGGACGGCTCGATCTGTATCTGTCCCGCTATGTCGATTTCCCGATCGATAAGGCGAAGAATCGCGAGATCGTGGCTGGGCGTCCCGCGCCCATGACGACGCCGTCGAGTTACCCGCCGATCCCCAATATGCTGTTTCACCAGCAAGCGGATGGCACCTTTCGTGACGTAGCGCTGAAATCCGGCACCGCCGCTTCGGAAGGCCGGAGCATGCAGTCGATCTGGTGCGATTTTGATAATGACGGTTGGATCGATCTGTATGTCGCCAACGACCAGTCGCTGGACTGTCTGTTCCGCAACAAGGGGGATGGAACGTTTGAAGATGTGGCACTGGCGTCCGGCGCCTTTGACCCTCGCGGCGGGATGGGCGTAGCCATAATCGACCTTCAGGCCGACGGCGACCAGGATCTCCTGGTCACGCACTGGGTTTCGGAGGATCCAGCCTTCTACGTCAATCAGTTGGCTAATGGCACGCTGATCTTTGAAGACCGTGCGGTGCACCTCGGGCTGCGCAAGAACAATCTTGCCCGGGTCGGTTGGGGCACGATGTTCGAGGATCTGGACAACGACGGTGATTGCGACCTCTTCATCGCTTACGGCAGCACGATCGAAGACGAGCTAACGCTTGAGGTCTTGAAGAACCCCAAGATGCTTCCCCAGCGAAGTGAAGTTTACGAGTGGCGAAAAGACGGCCAATGGCATGGATTGGGTGATGCGGCAGGGGCCTATTTCAGTGAAACCCACCTTGGGCGTGGCGCAGCCCTATCTGATTTTGATCAAGACGGGCGCCCCGACATCGTCATCAATAACCACGGCGGATCGCCCGCGTTGCTGCGAAACGTAACAAAAAATGCGGGGCACTGGCTGAACATCAAGCTGGTCGGCAAACATTGCAACCGGGACGCCGCCAATGCACGGGTGGTCGTGCGACTCGAAGGCCGGCCGCCTCAGATGCGAGAGGTCTTCCTTGGCGGAAGTTACCTGAGCGGAAATACCAAAACGTTGCACTTCGGCCTGGGCGACGCAGTGCGAATCCCCACCGTAGAGGTGCGCTGGCCGTGCGGTAGGATGGAAACATTCAAAGGCGTAACTATCGACCGCACTCTGATGCTCACGGAAGGACAAGGAAAATCGAAATGATCGGGAAACGGACCGCAGTCCTATTGATGGCCGGATGCTGTTGGATGGCGAGTGGGTGTGCAACGCCTGCGCCCGGGCCACTCTCCGAACCTGTCGCAACGGCTTGCGAGGCTGAAGGGCGCACGGCGACCGGCGGCGAGCCTTATCACGGCCTCATCCAGTACCGCGCGAAGGATGCGAAGGTCGCTATCACCAACCCCGAGTTCGTGACGGCGGGAGATGCGATGATCGCGGCGGGAACGAAGGTGATCGGCGTGTTCCTGGGCGGCGAAGCCCGCGCCTACCCGCTGTTCATTCTAAGCAACCACCAGATTGTCAACGATAAGGTCGGAGGTATACCCGTCAGCGCATCGTGGTGACCGAGCGAACAAACGATCGTGGTTCACGATCGACGGCTGGATGATGGCGTTCTCAACTTGAAGGTTTCTGGCAAGGTGCGAAACGGAAACCTGGTCATGTATGACGACAAAACGGGCACCCTCTGGCTTCAGGAAACGGGCGTCGCACTGGAAGGCCCCCTCGCGGGAAGATCGCTTCGGGAGCTGCCCCGTGAGTCTTATGAACCCGGAATCCGATGGGATGAATGGCGCGCCAGGCATCCGAAATCCAAGGTGCTGCACTGCGAGCACTGCCTGAAGAAGCGACCGAATCATTCGTCGAAGTGAAGAAGTCAAAGTCCCAGCAGGATGCGCAGCCGGTCCTCAACCTGCAACATAGTGTCTTCGTAAACCGGACCGAGCAGACCAACCAGCCGGTGGCGCGATACGCACCTCACCTGGTCGCACTGGAGATAGCTGGTGTGATCGAGCTTTCCCTCAGGAGGCCTCACCTCGATGTGAAACGGGATTCTCCTGTTCGTGCTGGTGATGGGAACTATTACGACCATGAGCGACGGGCCGTGGTTGAACTTGTCCACCGAGATCACCAGGGCTGGGCGCCGGCATCTCTGCTCACGGCCACGAGTTGGATTGAGGTCAACCCACCAGACCTCACCACGGGACGGGTTGCTCATTCCGCAAGATCCTCAAGACCGTCTGCGATGGTGGCCTGTTCCCATTCAGCCAGCTCGTCGTGGGCGTCTTGGGCTTCGTGCCGATCGGCACCCAGGCGCGCGTAGCAGGCGTTGGCCTTTTCGAGAAAGACCTGGCGCCGGTAGGCTTCAACGGCGTCATCGAGCACCGCCTGCATGGATTGCCCCTGCTGGTCAGCCAGATCACGAACCACCTTTCGCGCCTTGTCGCTGATCCGAATGGTTGCCTTGGCCATTGCTCTCCGATCCATCCTGCTGACTAGTACACCGATTAGTATACCATATCGACTACGATCTCGTATACAACAATTGGCCGGAAAAAATCACATTCAAGTTTATCGGACGACACGGGCGTAAGCCTGTACATCTGAGCGTGCGGGATAAGTCTCTTTCGGGACCACGATGGTGATGGAGCGGTTTCGCAACCCATTGCCCCATGATGCCTCCTTTTGCCGGTGACAGGCAGCGCGAGGCTGTCGCGTGATGCTGCTCTCAAGCGGCGCCCACGGCTCCTTCGAAAGGTTGGTGCAGTTTGCGCACTGCTCAAGAGCAGTGGCACACCCACAATACGACGCTTGAGCAGACATTCCAACGGCACCGCTTTCTCGCCATGGGCGCGGCGCGGCAGGAGCCCAGTCCCTCCCGCATCGCATGGGTCACTCAAGCGGTCGCGGACCCACAACCGACCTATTCATTTTCGAGCCGTCGCGTCGGGAGCGTGAAACGGCTACAATGCTTGGCTTCGGTGAGCGGGGCGGCCTGCTTCCAACACCTAGTCGTCATTACGAGAAGCCGGAATCGGCGACTGTCGAACGCTTCGACACTGTGGCTGGTTCCTAGTAATGAGGGGAAACCGTTTCGAGGAGTCTTACCCATGGCAGCACTGAACCCGTTTGCAATCGCGCAACAGCAATTGGACGAAGCGGCGGAGCGTCTCGGATTGGACCGGGCCACGCACGAACTGCTTCGCTGGCCCATGCGCGAGTACCACTTCACGCTACCGATCAAGATGGATAACGGACGGACCAGCATCTTCAAAGGTTATCGTGTGCAATACAACAACGCGCGCGGACCGACCAAGGGCGGCCTGCGCTGGCATCCCGAAGAAACGATCGACACGATTCGGGCGCTGGCCGCCTGGATGACCTGGAAGACCGCGCTTGTGGACATCCCGCTCGGCGGAGGCAAAGGCGGAATCACGTGCAACCCGAAGGAGCTTTCCGAGGCTGAGAAGGAGCGCCTGGCCCGGGCGTACATCCGCGCCATCTGGCGAGAGCTTGGGGTGGACCGCGACGTGCCGGCGCCGGATGTCTACACCACGCCGCAAATCATGGCCTGGATGATGGATGAGTATGAAACGATCGTGGGACACTCTCATCCGGGCGTCATCACCGGCAAGCCGCTGCCGATCGGCGGATCACCCGGTCGAACCGACGCCACCGCGCGCGGCGGCGTCTATTGCGTGCGCGAAGCCGCCAAAGCGTTGAATCTTGATCTGAGCAATGCAACCTATGTGATCCAAGGCTTCGGCAACGCGGGGCAGTTCGCTGCGACACTTCACCGCGAGATCCTCGGCGGTGGAACGCTCCTGGCCGTCAGTGATTCCCGAGGAGGTGCGATCAACCGGAAGGGCATCAACCCCGCAGACATGGTGCAGCACAAGCTGGAAACCGGCACCGTTACGGGATTTCCGGGCACCGAGTTGATTTCAAACGAAGACCTGTTGGAACTGAAATGCGACGTGCTCTACCCAGCCGCGTTGGAAGCGGTCATTACGGATCGAAACGCGCAGAACATCAACGCCCGGATCGTGTGCGAGCTGGCCAACGGGCCGACGACTCCCGAGGCCGACAAAATCCTCCAGGACAAGGGCGTGTACGTTCTTCCCGACTTCCTGGCCAACGCCGGCGGGGTTACGGTTTCCTACTTCGAGCAGGTCCAGAACACCTACAATTACTACTGGTCGCTCGAGGAGGTGCATCGGCAACTTGACCTCAAAATGAGCCGGGCCTTTCACGACGTTCACGAAATGTCGCAAAAGCTCAAGACCCACAACCGTCTGGCAGCCTACATGCTGGCCGTCACGCGAGTGGCTGAAGCCTGCAAACTGAGAGGTTGGGTATAGGCTTCTACGCACGAGGGACTATGCGGGCCGGCGGTCCGCACGGCGGGTTCTACCGCTGCAAACTGCGAGGTTGGGTGTAGGCCCTTTCGCCCGACGGATCCACAGTGGTCATACGCATATGGAACGGCGTTGACCCGTAGGGTCCGCCGTGCGGACCATCTTACGATGATCCCCCCTGGTGGTCCGCACGGCGGACCCTACGACTGCGAGTACCGGATCGCGGGTCAAACGGAACACGGACGGCGATCGACCGCTGAGGGCGGAGACGGGCAACCGAACAACGATTCGGGTTCTCGCGCCCAATCCATGAGGCATCGGTGCGACAACGAGGGCGCGTCAAACACTCGATGAAACCCATCGTCGCTCGCGTCGCCCTTGCCGGCGGAAAAGACGCGGGAAAAAACCTCCCGCAGGCGGTCGACCCGGGCGCTCGTTCCGAATCCTTGCCGTAGCAGCCGGCCCTCCACGTATGCGTCCCAGAGAATGCGATACCGATCGCGCTGGAGATTCTGGCGCGAGGGTTCGCCGGAGAAACTTTCGCGCAGATATCCGAACCGTTCGTCCAGCATATCCGCAACGTGCAACAGCTCTCGGCGCATGAGGTGAACGAATCGTTCACGGTCGAGAAACGATTGTGGGCAAATCTGAATGACCACCGTTCGACCCACGCGATCGTAGCCGGATTTATCGCCCTGAACGAACAACTCGGCGCTTTGGGCCCTTCTTCTGGCCGCCTCCCGAACGACACATCGATCCACAAGCTCGCCGATCAAGGGTCGCTCTGCAAGTAACCCCGCCATCAACCGATCGAGCCCCAGTTTCGTGAAGAAGTCTCGAAACACCGGCACGAATTCGCGCTGTCTGAGCTCCTCATCCGGGATTTCGTAGATCCGATCAATCGCCTGATGAAGCTCGCATTCCAGCCGTTCGTCGCCGCGAGCCGCGAGGAAGACGGCCGTTTCAACGAGGGGTTGTTCATATTCGATCGTCAACATCTTTCGTTACCGATCCTCGCTATCCGCCGTGTCCATCCCAAGCTGGACGAGTTGTTCATTCGCCCGGCCTGTTCCACAATCGGCGGGGCCGCAGGAAATCTGACGGTCGAGCACGGGATCGGTCGGCTTGAGTTCGAGCGTTGGCGGTCCGGCGTGAATGTCGAAGTGGCTGCATTCCGCCTTCACGAAGGCATCTGCGAACCGGGCAAGCGCGCCGAACCATCCGTCGCCATCGGCTTCTTGGACACGATGGGCAAGAGCGGGCAACCAGCGAGCCAGATGATCTCGCAGGAACGCGCGCTGGGCATCGAGACAGATGTCGGAGTTCTTCTTGTCATCCTGTTCGTGCGCGTACGCTTCCTTCGTACACAACGCGCTCATGAATTCGCATTCAGCCGTGATATGGTCGGGACGCCCAATGGCGCCGGCGGCAGCCTCCAGGCCGAACGCCCGGTAGAACCCCGCAAGATCGGCAAGGTCCGACGCCTGGCGGATAATCTCGTGTCGACCATACTCCATTTCGTAGGCCGGGCATGGACCACGAACCGCGTGGCCAAAGAGATCGTCATAGCGGTGTTGCAACGCTCGCACTTCGCTGTCGGAACAGCCGGCCAGTTCGTCTACGGCGTCCATCAGAATCCGCAAAGAGGCTCTGGTTGGCCTGTCCACATTATGTAGCACGGCCGGCCAGTCCTCCCACCGCCTGGGGTCGATGAGTGTCGAAAGGATATCCCCGTCTGGGTATTGAAATCCGTGCGCGATCAAGCCGTATGCGGCTGCGCGGACGTGGGCCAACTCAGATTCTTTGACCGATGGCGAGTAAGGCATATCGTGCTCCTACTGTGGACTGGCTCAAATCGAGTTCTGGTGCTTGGCCGGTCGAATGTAGACCGGCTCTTCAATCTGGGTGCGAAAGATTTCCTTACCCTTATGGTTGAACGCTATGACCGTATCGTCGTACATTTCGTACTTCTTGCCGTTGCGCTGGGCTTCGTATACTTTCGGCCCCTCCTCAATCTCGTATCTTGAGATGATCTGGTTGGATCGCCGAAACAGTTGCAGCACGGCAAGTAGCTCGCGGTCAGGGTCTCGATATCGCTCCACCGCTTGCTCAGCGCCCGGCCCGAACATCTGTTCGAGATAAGGTAGGGGAACCCATCGCGGTGGAATGTAGTAGCCGTTCGGCTCGGTCCCGAACTGCGGATAGAGCGGCAGGGCGACTTTCGCCACGTGCACCAGGTAATAGAGTGGATGGTGGCGATCCTCGATCCACGCGTTTTCCTGATCCACCTTTACCAAACCCTGCATTCGCACCTGTCCGATGCAGGCGGCCATACAGCGCGTTTCCATGGGAGAACCGTTGGTTTCAGGATCCTTTCCCTCAACGCGCGGGTAGCAGCCGATGCACTTCTCCGACGTTCGCGTCGTTCCGCGATAGATCGACTTCTTGTACGGACAGGCCTCGACGCACTTGCGGTATCCGCGACATTCCTTCTGGTCGATCAGGACGATGCCGTCTTCCGGACGCTTGTAGATCGCAGTGCGTGGACAAGCCGCGAGGCACGCCGGATAGGAACAGTGATTGCAAAGCCTCGCCAGATAGAAGAACCAGGCCTTGTGCTTCTTGCCGCCGGAAAGCTCTTCGCCGGATCCGAAGTCCATCGGCTTGGACTGACCATGCTGGGGCGTATCCTCGTGGATGTTGGGAAACCGCCACTCTTCCTCGGTCGGCAGATAGCCCAAGACCTGATTCGGCTGACTTCCACGCGCAATCGCATGGGGAACCTCGAAAAGATTCTTTCCGGAAAACGTTCCGTATGGCTTTTTCGGGTCGCCATTGGGCGTACCGCTCCAGCGTTGCTCGCCCGGGTTGGCCTGCTCCAGCTTATCCAGGATCTTCACATCCCAATGCTGTGGGTAGCCGCCGTAAGGTTTGGTCTCGACATTGGTCCACCACATATGCTCCTGGCCCTTGGCAAAAGTCCAGGTGCTCTTGCATGCCATCGTGCATGTCTGGCAACCGATGCACCGGTTGATATTGATGACGAAGGCGAATTGCTCTTTCGGGGACGCCGGTTCATAGGGATATCGCATCCGCCGACCCAGTTGCCAGTTGTAGACCGATGGCATAACTACCTCCTCGGTGCCTGCTTATGCACTGACTTCAAACAGTTGAGAACGTCCACTGCGAAAGCTCATCCGCCAACGCAACATACTGCTCATGCTTTCTGCAATTACCGTTCGACCGTTCCGCGCGGTCAAACGCGGCCAGCAACAACTTCTGCTCATCCGGCCCAAGCGCTTGATCCGCCAAGACAAACAAGACATTGTCCTCTTTTTGAATGTGCTCGCGCAGAAGCTCAACATAGCCTTCGGCTGCTTGACGTAAGACGCCCTCGGCAACGCGATTGCCGCCAGCCGCTGCCTCCAAATTGTCTGCGATGGTCCGCACGAAGGACCGTCCTTCTTCGTGCTCTTTCAGCATGCACCCGATGGGGCCGCCGTCGCGGGGGATGCCGGATTTTTCCAGAGCGGGGAACAACTCATCTTCCTCCTTGGCGTGGTGGCACCCGTCCGCAAAGTTTCGTAAGAAATCCAGTGCTTTCTCGAAGAAGCTCCTGTCGATGGAGGCATGCCGAAGTGCGCGCTTCGTGGCATCAAGAACTTTCTCAATCACTCGATGCTCATCTTTGAGCACTTGCGTGGGACTGGCATTGGCACTGTGCAATGAACATTGATTACTCATGGAACTCCTCCTCTCATCCATCAGTCGAGCACCGGAAGTGCTATATCGCCGCCGATACGAGGTTCGACGGCGCTCCCGTGTTGGCGTGGTCCTCTTCGTTGCAGGTGTTCGTCGATGAGGGCGCGGATGCACTCTTCGCCGAATGTTTGATACGCCAGGAACGGCCCGGCATATCCTCTTGTTTGAAACATCTTGAGTATGCGGTCCGCATCGAAGCCGAGGCGGATGTATTCCTCCACGAAACACTCAGCCATCTCGCGCATGGCCGCGTCGCTTTCCGCTTCCACCTCGACACCGTGAAGCGTCATCGGATCGGTTGCGTCAGGATCGTCGTACGGCATTGTCCATTCCTCAAGACCTAACTCACCACACTTTCCCCCGACCGCACACTATTGCGCCGGGATCGGCGTTGGAGTATTGACCCCGCCCCGCTGCGGGATCAGATTTTGCATCGAACCAGCCGGAAATCCGCCCGGGTTCGGCGGATTAAACGTCTCGATAGCAGTCACCGTGTGACAATCACGGCAGCTAGCACCCTGCGCAAGAAAGCTAGCGCCACTATGGGTCTGATCGACTGATGCGCCCGTGGCTGGATCCACGTAGTCCAGGCCGGCGTTCTCACCGATCAGGAACTCATAACTGGCGATGCCCGGCAGGAAAAGCTCCATTTCGGTCATCGGGAACCGGTTCGTGTCGGAGAAGTCCGGCAGTGAATCTCTGCCGCTGCCCGAGATGTTTACGGCCTGGATATCGGCATCACCACCGTTGAGCGAAAGCGTGTAGGCAAATGACACATAGTGATCTCGCACCGTCACCATGCCCTGATGAACGGCGAATGCAATGTTATAGACATTCCCGTCCGCCAACGCGGTGTCGTCGTTATTCCCGGTGGCGAGCGCCCGCTGAATATTGGAATCCCATCGCCCGAAGAGCGGGTCATTCGCCGATGGCGTGAATTGAGTTCCCGTGGCCGTTATGTCGCCGCGACTTCCTTGGGTCTGCCGTAGTCTGCGGCGCGGCACCGTATCACCCTCGCTCGGCTCGTAACCCATGAGGACGGCGCTTAGGTAATCGATACCGACCGGGTTTGGCGCGTTTGGCCCCAGGTCTTGTGCGGAATCGTCGACGAAATAACGGAGAGGGCTAGTGAACAGGTCCTCGAACGGGAATGCGAACACGCCACCGGTCGTGTCAGGGTCAAACACCCACTGCGGGTTGCCGTCATCGTCTACGCCGGCGGTCGCGTATGGACCCGTACCGTCGTCGCCGTGTCGGGATCCCCCTCCACCATCACCTTCGTCCCCGGTGCGCTGGCCGACCCACTGGTCGTCCGCGAGGCCGATGGGATTAGCCCTGCCAAGCCGGTGGTGCCAGAGGTCCAATCGACCGGGCACATCGTCCGGAAGGTACTTGTGAACCTCTCCATGTTCATGACGCCACATCGGCATGGCTCGGCTGTTGTCGTGACAAGTCAACGTGCATCCGAATTCCAGGAACCCCTCAACTGCATTGGGGCCGTTCGGATCATCGAGCATGAACGTGACCCTCGACTCATAAATCGTCGAGTTCATATTCGTCGGACCTCTGATCGGGTCGTTGTCGATGGTGGCCTGTGCGTCGCGACGAACACCGCCCTCTCGCTGCCAAGCTCCATTCGTGTAACGGAAGTAGTCATGGGTATCGCCCTTGTCGCCCTCCCAGCTCATGTGGAAGAACATCGTGTCGTCGTTGTACGCAGCTTGTACGGTAAACGGCAAAATCATGGACTTGCTCGTATCCAGCCCCTGGAGCGTGGGCCCACCCTCCCCATCAGAAACGCAGGCACCGTCTACGCAGATCTCGTTCACTTCGCATTGGACATCCGTAGAGACACATTCACCGACGCCCGCTGCATTGACCACGCAAGCCTCAAACGTACAGGCATTGCCGTCGTCGCAGTCGGCGGCGTTGCCGCATTCTTCACAGAAACTATCCACGCAGACCGGGAGTTCTGCCGAGCAGTCGGCGTTGGCCCGACAGTCCACGCACATGGTGTCCACACAGAAATCGCCTGCGGGACAGTCGGCGTCATCAGCACAGGGGCACTCAACGCCCATCAGCACCGGCATCAAGGCCAGGATACCCAAGGGCGCGACCCAATGAGACACTCTTCGCACCCACGTGCGACGCTTTGTTTCAGATTGTGTATTCGAAACTTGCATAACTTTTTACCTCCAGCTTGCAAGATCACTGTGGCGCGGCTTGTCATACACGTCGTGTCACATTCATTCCAACCGATCCGTCAATCCTATTGGGCATGGGTGAAGGAACTACGCACTATTCCTCGAATTCTTCTTCGACCAACTCTTCCCCGCCGGCAGCGTAGGCGCCGACGAATCCACCGGCGAGATACCGTTTCATCACATCATTCTCATTGGCCGGCGACAGGCCGGTTGTCGCCGGTTCCCAGATTCCCTTGCCGCCCAGCCCGCCGTCCTCCGCCTTGACCACGCGAACGAGTGTTTCCTTCGGCACGGTGTTGATCGCGTGG
>JADFMZ010000408.1 GCA_022563615.1 Planctomycetota bacterium | reverse complement strand
AAGGTGACGATCCTTCTCACCAGTCACTACATGCAGGATATCGAGGCGTTGTGCGATCGGGTTATGGTGATAAACCACGGAAAGCTCATCCACGACGGTCCGTTGGCCGACATCGTCCAGCGCGTCGCCGAACACAAGATTCTGACGCTTCGGTTTCGCAACGGCCAAATGCCCGACGACCTGGAGGAGCTTGGAGAAGTGATCAAGCTCAACCCGCCGAAGGTCACGTTGCGGCTGGCGCGTGAATCGATCGCCGAGCGGGTGGGCCAGCTTCTTGCCCGATACCCGATCGAGGATTTGAGCATCGAGGATCCGCCGATCGAGGAGATCATCGCCAAAGTGTTCTCTCAATCGGCGGGGTACGAAGGAAACCTGACGGATCGCAACCGTGCAGAGCGTGAATAAATATTGGATCGTGTTTCGCGTGGCGTTGGCCGACCGTCTGGTCTACCGCGCGGACTTTTTCCTGGCCACCTTCCTGCGCTTCATCCCGATTATCACGACCATCCTGCTGTGGCGGGCGATCTACGACGGGGCCAACGTCGCTGAGGTCGGCGACCTGCGCTACGAAGAGATGGTCGGCTATTACCTGTTCGTGATGATCGTGCGGGCGTTTGGCTCGATGCCTCGGCTGGCCACCGACGTCGCCGCAGACATTCGCGACGGCGGGCTGCGAAAATACCTGCTCCAGCCGATCGACTACCTCAGCTATTGCTTTACGCTTCGAGTGGCCCACAAGCTGATTTACTTCCTGATGTCGGCAGCGCCGTACGTCGTGGTGTTCTGGCTCTGCCGGAGATTTCTTCCCGACTGGCCTACGGGAACCATGCTGGGGCTGTCGATGGTGACGCTGGTGCTGGCGGCCCTGCTGGGTTTTGCGGTCAACAGTCTCGTCGGCCTGCTCGGCTTTTGGTTCCTCGAGGTGGCCAGCTTCCTTCATGTGTTCATGACGGCCCAGTACTTTCTCAGCGGGCACATGTTTCCCTTGAGCCTGCTTCCGGACTCGATGCAGCAGGTCGTAAATTGGCTTCCCTTCGCCTACGAAACGTACTACCCAACGCTGATTCTGCTCCAACGGCTGGACACGTCCGAGGCTGTGCGCGTGCTGCTGGTGCAAAGCGGCTGGGTGGTGGTGTTGCTGGCGGCGGGGCGCATAGCTTGGTGGCGAGGCCTGAAACGGTACGCCGCGTACGGAGGTTGATCCCCTGCACGCCCGTTACGGACGCATTCTACTGTGTTTGTTCAAGAACAGCCTCATCCGAGAGCTGTCCTTTCGGGGGCACTTTGTCGTCAACGTGATCAGCGAGCTGATCTGGGTAGGCCTTCTGCTGGTATTCATCAACGTGATCTTCAGCAAGACCACCGACGTGCGCGGCTGGAACCAATATCAATATCTCTTCCTGATGGGCACGCACATGCTCGTGACCAGCATCTTTGAAGCGTTTTTCTTCGGCAACTGCTGGCGGGTCAGCCAACTCGTGCGAACGGGCGATCTGGATTTCGTGCTGGTCCAGCCGGTCAACGCTCAGTTTCTGCTCAGCCTGCAACGCATCGACTATTCAGCCTTGACCAATGTGCCGGTGGGGCTGGCAGTTTGCGCGTACGCCCTGAACGGCCAGGGGGTGATCCTATCGGCTGGCCGGGTGGGTCTGTTTTTCGCGTTGATTGCGGCCGGCGTCTTGATTCTGTATTCCCTGCTGTTCATGTTCGCCGTGACGAGTGTGTGGTTCATCCGCCAGACGGGGATCGATCACCTGTGGTTCTACATGGTCAGTCTGGCCCGCTATCCGGCGGATATCTATCGACACTTCGCCGGCGGAACGCTGTGGTTCGCGCTGGTGTTCGTGATTCCGCTGCTGATGGTCTCAAACCTCCCCGCCAACGTCATGGTGCGGACGTTCGAGCCGCTGATGGTCGTCCACCTGTTCGTATCGGGATTGGTGCTCTTGGCCCTGTCAACGGTCGTGCTGAAATTCGCGCTGCGCTGGTATCGCTCCGCGAGCAGTTGAACGCCCACCACCGCCTGAGTTTCTCCCCAAACAGAGCCGCGCCCGTAAGGAAGCGGTCTTCTGGATCGAACAGAGCCGGTTCACCTAAACCGGACTCCCCGGCCAACCGAAAAGAACGTATGTCGAGCCATCGATTCGACGAAAACACGCCCCCGGTTGATGATGAACAGCCCCGTCGCCAAACTCGCTGACGAAGCCCAACCCGTGTCGGGTCATCTGCCCGACGCAGCCCCGGTCCTGCCGACCGATTCCAGGGTAATCCATGAAACGGGTGACGATGCCGCTGAAAGACATTCCGCCATTCCTACGGTCATCGTGGTGGGGCCGCCGGCCACGCAGATGGGTGGAATGGCCAGCGTGGTCCAACAAATCCTGGAGATCGACTTCGGGAGGCGCTATCGCACGCAGGCGGTGCCATGCACCTTTGCGCCGGAAACGGGCGAAACCTTCCGGGCACGGGTGCGGCGTCATATCAGGCAGGTTGGTCGCTTGCGCGAGACGATTCGGCGATGTCAGGCGCCCATCGTCCATCTGCATACGTGCAGCGGCTTTTCGTTTTTCCGATCCGCCGTCGATATGCTGGCTGCCCAGCAGCTGGGCGCCCGAGTGCTGCTGCACATTCACGGCGCGGCCTTTGACCAGTTCTTCGCCGAAGCCGGCTTTCTCAAACGGCGGCTCATCTCCGCGTCCCTGTCGCGCGCGGACGGCGTCATCGCGCTGTCAAAGCAGTGGCGGCGAAAGCTTCAGGACATGGCTCCGCGCGCGCGGATTTTCGTCGTCGAAAACGCGGTGGCTATTCCACCCCTCCGGCAGCCCCAGCAAAGGGAACAAAGGGACAGCGTGTGTCACTTCCTTCTGTTGGCCCGCATGGACGCTTGGAAGGGCATCGACGACCTGCTCACGGCCTGTGCGCGATTGCGTGATCGCGGCGTGGCGTTCACGTTGACCCTGGCGGGCCCGCCGGGCTCCGCAGGCAACGCCGAACAGATGGAGCGAAAGATCGCCGACCGGAATC
>JADFMZ010000077.1 GCA_022563615.1 Planctomycetota bacterium | reverse complement strand
GACCAGCGCGTGCGGTTGCCCATCGGCCTGAATCTGCTGATCGTGGACGCCTGGAGCATTCGCATTCTGTTCGCACAATGGTTCGCGCTTTACGACAAGCCGAATCTTCCGCTCCCGGCGCTGGAGTTGTCCTTCCGAGACTACGTACTGGCTGAAGAGGACGCACGAACAGGCGCGGACTACAAACGCGCCGAGGCCTATTGGGGCAAGCGTCTTTCCACGTTGCCGGCCGCACCGGACCTGCCACTGGCCAAAGATCCGCGCGACATCAAGCAGTCGAAGTTTGTCCGCCTGTCTCGAACATTAGAGCCGAAGCACTGGAGCCGACTGAAGAAAGCCGCCCGCAAGGCGAATCTGACGCCTTCGGCACTGCTGCTGGCCGCCTTCGGCACGGTGTTGCGGCGTTGGAGCCAGAGCCCCCGTTTTTCGATCAACGTCACGGTCTTCAATCGCCGCCCCGTCCACGCCCAGGTGAATGAGCTACTCGGTGATTTCACCTCGACGATGCTGGTGTCTTTCGACGGCGCCTCGGAAGGGACATTCGCCCAGCGCGCTCGCCGACTCCAACAGCAGTATTGGGAGGATCTCGACCATGCCCAATACAGCGGCATTCGCGTAGTGCGCGATCTGATGCGCGCGAAGGATCGCCGGGTCTCTGCGGCCATGCCCGTCGTGTTCACGAGCATTTTCGGCACCGGCGCTTCGTCGGGCCATTTACTATCCACGGGCAAGTTCGTCTACGGCATCTCGCAGACGCCTCAGGTTTGGCTGGACCATCAGGTCATGGAGCAAGGCGACGCCCTCGTGCTGACGTGGGATGCGGTGGAGGATCTCTTCCCGGATGGCCTGCTGCGCGACATGTTCAACACCTACGGCGACCTGCTCGACCGTTTGGCCCACGACCCGACCACGTGGGAACAGGAAACGCTCGCCCCCCTGCCTGAAACGCAACAGCGGGGCCGTGACAACGTCAACGCCACGGATTCGCCGCTTACAGACGACTGCCTACACACCTTGTTCGCCACGACTGCGCAAGAAAACCGTGACCGCGGGGCTGTTGTCTGCGAAGCGCAGCGGCTTTCGTATGGCGAAGTCCTCGACCAGGCGCAACAGCTGGCGCGAAAGCTGCGAAAGGCGGGCGCGCAGCCTGGCCACCCCGTCGCCGTTGTGCTCCACAAGGGCTGTGACCAGGTTGTCGCGGTGCTCGGAATTCTCGAAGTCGGCGCCGCCTATCTGCCGGTTGATCCAATCTGGCCCGCGCCACGACTGAAACAGGTGCTCAAAATCGGTGAAGTGAACCTCGCTGTCACGACTTCAGAACTCGCGTCGACGCTCTCGTGGCCATCCGACGTACGATGCATTGCGGTGGATGAGCAGGTATCGGATGACCGCGGCGCCAAGCCGGAGGTCGCGTCCGACCCCGTCGCATCCGACCCCAACGATCTCGCCTACGTCATCTTCACTTCGGGCTCCACCGGAACGCCCAAGGGCGTGATGACCGATCATCGCGGCGCGGTCAACACGATCCTCGACATCAACGAGCGATTCGGGATCGGCGCCGACGACCGCGTGCTCGCCCTGTCGGATCTTCACTTCGACCTGTCGGTTTACGACATCTTCGGGCTCCTTGCGGCGGGCGGAGCCGTGGTCTTCCCGGAGCCCGGCGCGATTCGCGACCCGCGCCGATGGACCGAACTGATCCTGACGGAAGGAATCACAATTTGGAACACGGTTCCCGCACTTATGGAAATGCTCGTCGAGCACCTCGAGGGGCGTGGAACCCTACTGGAGAGCCTCCGACTCGTAATGCTGAGCGGCGACTGGATCCCGGTAGGCCTCCCGGATCGCATTCGCCGGATCGCACCGAATGCCCGTATCATCAGCCTCGGCGGCGCGACCGAGGCATCCATCTGGTCCATCTACTTCCCGATCGAACGCGTCGATCCCACGTGGACCAGCATCCCTTACGGAAAGCCGCTGCGTAATCAGCGATGGCACGTCCTCAACGAAGAGCTCGAGGCCTGTTCGACCTGGGTTCCCGGCGATCTTTACATCGCCGGGACTGGACTCGCCCTCGGCTACTGGCGCGACGAAGAAAGAACCCGCGACAGCTTTATTCATCATTCGAAGACCGGCGAGCGCCTCTATCGCACTGGCGATCGCGGCCGCTACCTGCCCGACGGCAACATTGAGTTTCTCGGCCGCCGCGACACGCAAGTGAAGATTCGCGGACATCGCATCGAACTCGGTGAGATCGAAAACGCCCTAGGCGCTCATCCGAACGTTCACAGCGTCGTCGTGGCTGCGACGGGGAAGGACCACGCAAAAAAGAACCTGGTCGGTTACGTCGTGCTGCGCAAGAACGGAAGCCCTGATGGTTCAACAACCATCCAGGATCAGGATCAACTTCGCGAGCACGTAGCGGCTCGGCTTCCCTGCCACATGGTGCCCACCAAGATTGTGTACCTGGACGCGCTGCCGCTGACCTCCAATGGCAAGGTCAACCGCGAGGCACTCCCTGAGCCGACCTCCGTGGATGCCCCGCCGTCGTCACCGAACACGGAGGGCGAATCCCAGATCGTCGCTCAAATGTCGGAATTGATCGCCACCGAGCTCGGTGTGGAGACGGTGGATCTCGACGCCAACCTCATGAACCTCGGCGCCGACTCGGTGGACATCGTTCGGATTGCAAACAAAATCGAAGCCAAGTTCGGCTTTCAGCCGTCGCTCGCCGAGTTTTTCCACGATCCCACCGTACGGGCGCTTGCGGCAGCGCACGATCGCATGCCCACGGCGCGAAGCGACCGGACATCGCCGCCTTCGACCGACGCGGCGCGGGCCACCCCGACGCCACCTTCGCGGCTGATCCTCGACCCCCATGAGCGTGAGGCCTTTAAGGCGACGGCGCCGGGCCTGCGACGGCTTGACTCAAACCTGCCACGCCTGCCGCTGGGGCCGACTACGCCGGACACGGATGGATTGAAAGCCTACACCTTGCGTCGAAGCCAGCGCACTTTCGCAGCCACCCCGATTTCCTCCGACGCCCTAGGCGACTTGCTCGGCTGCCTGCGTTCGGTAAATCTGAACGGCACGCCGAAATATCGGTACGGATCCGCCGGCGGACTCTACGCGGTGCAATCCTACGTTCACGTGAAACACGGGCGGGCTGAAGGATTCAACGAAGGAACCTATTACTACGACCCGTCCGAGCACGCCCTGGTTCCGTTAGCCCCCGGCGCCCGCATCGATCCTGAGGTTCACGAGCCGTTCATCAATCGCGGGATATTCGAGCAAGCGGCGTTCTCCATCTTTCTGATCGCCCAGCTCAACGCCATTGAGCCGCTCTACGGCGAGCATGCCCAGCGATTCTCGATGATCGAGGCCGGCTTGATCGCCCAGCTTCTTGAAACCGAAGCACCGCGCTACGGAATCGGGCTTTGCCAAATCGGCTGGCTCAACTTCGATCGCATACGGGCCCACTTTCTCCTGGATGAAGGCCATCAGCTCGTGCATTCCCTGGTCGGGGGCCCGCTGCCCGACATCAACCCGCAAAGCGGGACCGAGAACTCGCCAGCGACCGTTGCGCCCGAGCAACGGTCCGAGCGCGAGGAGGGCGAGGTATGACCGCCACGGCATTCCTCACGGAATTGCGCGACCTTGGCATCGAGGTTTGGGCTGACGGTCAGCGCCTTCGTTACAGCGCTCCGAAAGGGGCGGTCACCGAGCGTCTCCTTGAGGAGATTCGGCAACGCAAGCCTCAACTGCTCGAGTTGTTGCGCCGTGACGGCCAAGGCAAGGCGGCCACTAATGCGGCTGCCCAGAAGGTTGACATCATCGCTGCGGCTCCGAGTTCACCGCCGCGCACAACGGATCAAAAGGGTCCGCTGGCCGGCAGCACACGCCTCTCGCCGTCGGCTGTTGCCGATCTGCCGATCCACGACCATCCGTACGGGCGATACGTCGCGCCCTACAGGAGCTTCCTGTACTCACAGCTCGGCCTGGACAAGCGCTTCGTGCGCGGCGAGGGATGTTACCTGTTCGACGAACTCGGCAATCGCTACGTTGACTTCGTCGCCCAATACGGGGCGCTCCCCTTCGGATGCAACCCACCCGAAATCTGGAACGCGCTGATCGAAGCACGCGAACAGCAGAGCCCGAGCTTCCTGAATCCCGGATTGATGGACGCGGCGGGTGAGCTGGCTGAACGGCTCGTCGGGATCGCGCCGGGCGACATGCCCCACGTCACGTTCGCCAACAGCGGAACCGAAGCCGTCGAGATCGCACTGAAGCTGGCCCGGTCCGCGACCGGCAAGAGCGGCATCCTCTCAACGATCAACGCGTTTCATGGGTTGACGCTCGGATCGATGTCGGCCACCGGGCGCGACGCTTTTCAGCGACATTTCGGCGCGCCGGTGCCGGGCTTCGACCATGTTGCTTACGGCGATGTCGATGCGCTCCAAACCGCGATGTCCAGCCGACCCGGCTATTACGCCGCTTTTCTAGTCGAGCCGATCCAAGGCGAGGGTGGAATCGTCGTTCCGCCCGATGGATACCTGGAAGCGGCGCAGCGCGCCTGTCGCGATGCAGGCGTTCTTTTCATCGTGGACGAAGTGCAAACCGGGCTGGGCCGCACCGGATCCATGTTCGCGTGCGAGCCTGCCGGCGTCTCGCCCGACATCCTGGTCCTGGCTAAGGCGCTGGGCGGAGGGCTGCTGCCGATCGGCGCCTGCCTGTACACGAACGACGTCTACAATACGGATTTCGATTTGTGGCATTCGTCCACCTTTGCCGGCAACACCCTGGCCTGCCGCGCCGGGCTCGCAACGCTGAACCTTCTCGAAAACGATGACTGTGCTCTTGTGAAGCGCGTGGCGGAAGACGGGGCATGGCTCAAACGCGAACTTGAAGCCTTGCGGGAACGGTTCCCCGCACTCGTTACCGAAATCCGAGGACGCGGCTACATGCTCGGCGTCGAGCTCAAGCTAAACGAAGGCGCCGTTGGATCCGATTTGCTGACCCACCTGGCCGACCAGCAACTGCTGTTGCAACTTGTGGCCGGCTATCTGCTTAACGTGGAACGAGTCCGCGTCGCGCCGGCCTCTACCGGCGCATCGGTCCTCCGCATCGAGCCGCCGCTGATCGCTCAGCGCAAGGAGGGCTCGATGCTTGTCAAGGCGCTCGAGCGCACACTCCGAATTCTGCAAGCCGGCGACGCGGGCGCCCTATTCGAGTACATGATCGGCGAACGAAACGGAGACGCGCCACGGCGTGTCAGCAAGACGGAACCAGCCCCCCGCAATGCGCAGCCACGCACAAAGCTCCCCAATACCGCCGGCGCAACCACAAGCCGCTTCGCGTTTTTGGTTCATCTGTTGTCCAGCCGCGATTACGCCGACTTCGACCGCTCGCTCTCTGGCTTCAGTGAACAACAACTCGCAGACCTGCACCGCCGAATGAGTCCTTTTGTCGAGCCCTTTCCGATCGGCACGATCTCGCTGGAGTCTCCCACCGGCGCACAGGTTGTGGGCGAGCTGATCCTCATCCCCCATACAGCCGAAGAACTGATGCACTTACCCGCTCGGGAGGCCATGGCCAAGATTCACCGGGCAGCCGAGATCGCCCGCCACCGCGGCGCGGAAATCGTTGGGCTTGGAGGATTTACCTCCGTGGTGACTCAGGGTGGCTCTTCGCTGGTCGGTACCGGAGAGGCTGGATTGACCAACGGGAATTCCTATACGGTGGTCATGGCGAAACGTGCGATCGAGCTTGCCTGTGCTCAGCGCGGTGTAAACCTGGCAGACGCCACGGTCGCCATCGTCGGCGCCGCCGGAATCATCGGCCGAGCCACGGCGCTGCTCATGCCGGAGTGCGTGGCCCGAATGATCCTGATCGGGAACCCAGCGCTGCCCGAGCGCAGCCTTTCGCGCTTGTCGCAAGTCGGCCGCGACGTGGTCGAGCACCTGCGCACGGTCCATCGCAACGGACGAACATTCGACGATCGAACGCTGGCCGCGCATCTGGCGACACTGGCCAACGACGCCGTCGATGAACCGGGCGTTAAGTCCGGCCTCTTCGCATCGGGCGGGCGGCTTCCCATCACGACCGATCTCGACGGCATGTTGCCACAGGCCGACATCGTCATCAGCGCCACCAACTCGGTGGACGTGCTGATCTTTGAGCGCCACCTCAAACAGGGCGCGATCGTGTGCGACGTGTCGCGCCCCTTCAACGTGTGCCGGGAGATCCGCCAAACGCGGCCCGACGTGATGCTCATTGATGGGGGTACGGTGCAGGTTTCCGGGCAGGCTGAACTGAGCGCCCTTCGCGGCGCTAACGAGCGCCACGTACCGGCCTGTGTCGCGGAAACACTCCTGCTCGCCTTCGAGCGCGCCTTCGATCTGCCGGGGTTGTGCGGCACCCTTCAGCTCGAAACCATCCACCGGCTCGAAGAGTTCGGGCGTAAGCACGGATTCGAGGTCGCACTCGAAGCCGACGCATGGGATCTCGGCGACTTCGCCTAGAGCAAGCTCTAACGAAGGAGCACATCGGGACGGACGGCGGCGGGAAGGTCCAACCCCGGCTCGGGGAAGACATAGACCAGGTAGTCGGATCCCGGTCGCGGCAGGAACCCGCACGCCAGCATCACCCGAGGCGGAAACATCGGCGTTCGCAGCGCAAAGGCAACATCGAACCCTTCCGCCTCCATTCGATAGAGCGCACTGCGCAACAACTTGCGTCGGTCGCGCGCCGGAGCCTCGGCAGACGTGAGCAGATCGATCAAACCCGCCGATACCTCCTGGACACCAAGCAGCCCCAAGCGGTGATAGTTGATGAGACTCGAAGGCGCTCCATTCCGCTCAATAACGAGTGTTCGCGGCAGATCGTTCCATCTCAACTGCCGGGCGAGCCGCTCCGGCCGCCAGACCGTCGAAAGATCCGCGCGTACGCTTGACTTTCGCACCAACTGCTCACAGGCCTCGAAGTCTCCATCGGAAAAATCACGAACGCCGAATGCCATTCGGCCAGGCGCGCGAAGAGGCGGAATCCAACCGTGCATGCGTGCGCCGATTCGCTCATACCCGTAGAGGCACTTCCGGCTAAGCGCGGGGGCGTTGAGAATCCGAATCCAATATCCGATCCGTCGGATGAAACGGAGGTCTCGCGGATGCTTCTTGGCGAAGCGGGTCCAGAAATGGTGCGCCGGGGTGGCTGGGTTGCCGTTTACATATCCCAACAGGAACGCCAGGCCGTGCTCCCGATGCCGCCGCCCAAGCTCCTCGACCATTTTGAAGCTCAAACCCGGAGAGCGGGCTTCCGGATCCACCGTAAGCCAACTTCCGATCGTCCCCTCGACCTCTCGATCGTGGAGGCGAAAGGTCATTCTTTCCGCCAACACGCAGCCGACCAGCCGACGACCGTCGTACGCACTGACCAGAAACTCGTGCCCGCCCGAACGGTCTCCCAGAAGTTGCCAGCGGATATAGTCCGCGTCCCACAACGGGCACCAGTGCTTGCCTTGATACGCGCTGCGCCACGTTCGCCCGAGCAGATCCGCGATGTCCTGGCCATCACCCTCGTAGGTGCGAATCTCGGTCATGAAAGAAACGCAGTCGATAAGCGACGTGTCATGGACCGCCAATCGTCGCGCGCGTTGCCATTTTCATGCGCGCACCAAGACGAGTGGCATTTTGATGAAACGCCCGGCTGCATCAGGGCGCCCCTGTGCAGGATCCCGTTAGAGCATTTCCCGTTTCTGCGTCCCGAGCCGCAGGCTTCAGCCTGCGCGACTCTTCGCCGCACGATGCACCACTGATGGCGAAAGACCCGGCATACCAATACGGGAAATGATCTAGCGTCGCAAAGTCCCGATGCACGTGCGTGTGAACGTCGCAACGACACCGCCGCGATTCGAGCGGACCTCGAACGATGATGTCCCCGCATGCCGGATCGATCCGTCGTCGATGAACGTGTAGGTCTCTTCCTGGATCCCGTCGAAGGCATAGCCGTCGTCCGTCGTGCCCGATACGTCATAGGAAATTGCGAAGCCGTCGAGTTCACGCGAAACGCTCTGCACCACCATCTGCATTTCAAATCCCGGCTGCTCGGGAATCATCGTCTCTCCGACACGAACCGGCTGACCATAGGCGAGGAGCACGCCGTCGGCGCGTACGACCGCCTGGTCATCGTAGTGTACCTCCTCGGAATTGACTCTGCCAAGGATGTCGCGTGTTTCTTCATCACAAACCAGATCGCCCGTGTACTCTCCCGAGGCCACGCCGACGAACTCCTGGACAAACGTCCCGCCGACGCTCCCGTTGCCCGTGGGAAAGGTTCCGGCAAACTCCCCGTCCAGGCCCAGCTCGGTTCCGTCGCCGGCGGTAACGCGTAGGCATCCCGGCGACACGATTACGCGATAACGGCGTCCGGCCAGCAGCTCACCCGTCTGTGGCGCGAGCGGAACCCTGATTCGCGTGCAGCAATCGAGCTGAGCCGAAGCGCCGATCACCGTGTCGTCCGATGTACCCCAACGGTTGTCCGCACCCGCCTCCAGGACTTCGACCAACTCGGGCGCAAAGGTCGCCGCATCCACGGCGCCGTTAAACTCGATCCAGTAGTCCGAGGTCAAAGTGAACTCCGTCATCCCCACCGAGGTATTCGCGATGGCAAACACGGCCTGCGCGGGTGGGTCAACGCACCCACCTTCGGGGCTGCATTCGCCGGTCTGCGGATCACACAGAAAGCCGCTCGGGCACGATACGCCCGCACACGCATCGACTGCGATACAATCACCCGTAACCGGATCACAGGTCTCACCCGCGGCGCACTGAACCACCGCGCAAAGATCATCCGTCTCGCACTCGCCGGTCTGAAGGTTGCATGATTCGTCGAACGGACATGCCACATCCTGGCACGGGTCGATTGCGATGCACGCACAAGCGACCGAATTCAGCTTCTCGCCCTCACCGCAGGTCACCTCCGGACAGAGGGGTTCACATTGTCCGACATCCGGGTTGCACTTTTCATCAGCCGCGCAGCTTTGCCCGCCGCAAAGCTCAACCGGAATGCACACGCCCGTCGCCTCTTCACAAATATCCCCTACATCGCAAACTACGTTTTCACAATCGATCGCCGTGGATGCGCACTCGCCGGTGGCCGGATCGCACTCAGTACCGGAAGGGCACGCGGTATCGTCGCACAGCCCCGCGTCCGCCGTTGTCGTCACATCCACTACGCGGACGACGGACTGCTGAGTTCCCACCGTACCATCAACGATCGTAAAGAATCGAAACACAAGCAGGGTATCGCCGTCTACAACCGGAGCGATAAAAGTCGACACGGGGGTAAAGAGTCCCCGCAACTCGACCACCGGCCCCGACACCTGCAACCACACATAGGTGGGCAATACGCCGGCAACCTCGGGTTGCGCGATCGCGCGGAGTATGACAATGTCACCTTCGGCGACCGTCTGCTCGTGCAACAACGTGGGGAGCCCGCTCACCGGGCGAGTCGCCGACTCCTGCGCCGGAGCGTCGGCCGAAGGCTGTAAGGGTTCAATAACCGTGCATCCCGGCAGAGGCGCACAGAACGCCAGGCACGCCGCCACGATGGCCGCGCACGGGTCGATGCACCGGTCCAATGATCTCTTCATGCCTGCCCCGTCGAAAGTTAGGTGTGCGCAGTTACCGGCAGGTTCAAAATGCTCGGGATCGCCCCCCCCCGGCCGCCAGCAAATCATAGCCAATTTATCCACGGGGCTCAACGAGCGAGTCAACGAGTCCGTCGGCACGCCCATCGCTTTGGTCATATCGAGAAACGGACGGCGTCCGGTAAGATGCCCGTCACGATGCGGCGTCCAAGGGCCTATTCCGGCCGTCAGGCAGACTCGCCGGAACCCGTTGCCGCTCAGCGTATGCACCTCTACGAATCCCGATTTTGGGGTAATCCGGTTCGAAGCCATAAATGAGCCCACCGAAAGCGGGCGCCTCCAAGCCAACGACCCGTTTTTAGGCTCGCATCATCGACTTGGTTGTTCTGGATCCGCACCGAAGTCCCAGCGGTGTAACGGCCCTGTCGACGCTACGCTCGGCCCTCCCGCCCGGCCCCGGCTTGCTCTTGTTGGGGGATTGTCTCCACAAGCGTATCTTTCAAGCTTTCTGGGCCGGCGGGACGATTCTCTAGGAAGCGTTGATGCTCAAGCTTGAACTCCTGCGGGGAATGGCTGGACGTCTAGGTCGGTTTTTGTTAGGATGCAAATACGGAGATCCCAAACATGGCTAATGGCTCAAAAATCGAATGGACCGAAGCCACATGGAATCCGGTCACTGGGTGTACGAAGGTCAGCCCAGGATGCAAACACTGCTACGCCGAACGCTTTTCGATCCGCCTGCAGGCGATGGGCGTACCACAGTACCGTAACGCCTTCTCGCTCACGATGCATCCGGGTAGCTTACAGTTGCCATTGCGATGGAAAAAGCCACGGCGGGTTTTCGTCAACTCGATGAGCGATCTGTTCCAAGAAAATGTTCCGCTTGACTTCATCAAGAGGGTTTTCGACGTGATGGTTGAGGCTTCGCACCATCAATTTCAAGTCCTTACAAAGCGCCCCGA
>JADFMZ010000076.1 GCA_022563615.1 Planctomycetota bacterium | reverse complement strand
AAGTTGTGCCCTGTTCGATCCACGAGGTACAGCAGGCCACGCAGAGCTGCGTGGACTCGGCTAGCGAGGATTGCTTCTCGGATCCGCTGGAAGTTCGCACGGCCTTGTGGGGCGACATCTGGGAGCCGTTCGGCTCGGTGAACTTCACCGACATCGGCAAGCAAGTAAACGCGTTCAAGAGCATCCCGTACAACCCCGATTACAGCGGAGGGCCAGGCAAGTGGCGGTCGATGCTCCGCGAAAACAGCCCCCCGTTCAATCTGACCACCAACTTTACCGACATCGGCAAGACCGTGGATGCATTTAAGTCGATCTTCTACGGGGAGAAAGGTCCGAGCACCTGTCCGTAGCGCTTGGATTGGGACGGTTTGGTCTTGGCATCCACGTGCCTTGTCAGGTTAGTTGGGTGCGACCTGCGGACGGGCTGGCATGTAGGATTCGCCAGTCGCGCTTCCACTACGACGCGAAGAGCGTTGTTGAGATCAGAAAGGGTTGTGCGCGGTCTTCCAAGGGGTTGGGGAAGAATCCCTAACTGGTGTC
Source organism: Planctomycetota bacterium (assembly GCA_022563615.1). Lineage (GTDB taxonomy): Bacteria > Planctomycetota > Phycisphaerae > UBA1845 > UBA1845 > JADFMZ01. The sequence continues at coordinate 10,147 of JADFMZ010000076.1, read as the reverse complement.
ATCCGCGCGCTTCGAGGAAGAGGATTCGCCCACACGCTCCGCAAAACTGAATCTCGTCGCGCGTCTGGAGCACGTTGACGACCTCCAGCGCGATGCTCATGTTGCAGCCGGAACACACGAAGCCGTCGCGCTTGGGGTGGACTTTTTGGATCGGCACCATCGCCTCGCCCTCGTGACGCATGGCGGCGCGGTTGAAAGTGAGCAGCGTACTCGGGGCGATGCGGAGTGCGCCTTCGTCGCGAGCGGACTCCAATTCGCTGCGCTTTGGCTTCGACTCCGCGTCGAACGCCTGCAATTGTTCTTCGGCGGATGAGACTTCTTCGAATCGCTTCGCTTTTTCAGCTTCAACTTCGGCTAGGGCGTCCTTCTGGGCCTGTATCTCCTCCATCATTTCAAGCATGGTGTTCTCGATCTTGGTGTTGTCGGCCTTTTCGGTGTTCATGGCGGACAGGATGGCGGCGTATTCTTTGTTCGTCCTGGCTTTGGCCAGCGCTTGGCGGTGTTTGTTTACGGTTTCCTCGCGTGCGGCTACGTCCAGGCCGAGGGCATCGAGGCGAGCCTTGCGTTCGAGATTCTGGCGTCGCTGTCCTTCGAGTTCCTGCTCGATTTTTTCGTAGCGGCTGCGGCAGACCTCGACGCGGCGCTGTTTGGCTAGCTGTGTCCGCCGGATCGCGGCCAGCTTGATTTCGAAGGTTTGCAGTTGATGAAGCCCGTTCAGTGTTTCGCCCATTCGGCACCCCGATGAAGGTCTCTGTTTTGACAGGCACGCATGCTCAGGCACGCCTAACCCTGCCATTAGATTATGCCGTCGTTTGGTCGCCGTATCAAGGAGGGCATTGAACCGGTGGCCCGGCTTGCGGTCGATGGGATGGAAACAGGGCAATCAGGCCGTCGAGGACCGGTAATCTGCAACGATCGGCTCTTGTATGGCTTACCGGCTGGAACCGAGTCGCCCCCAATGTGGGCGCACGCGCGTTACCCGAAGGGGTCGTGCATGATCGCCTGGCCACAATACATGCACTTGGGAAAGCGACGGGCGATGGTTCGACCGCAGGAGGGGCAGCCCACCGCCGACCTGCGCACCTTGCCGTCGAGCTTGCCGTCGGAAAGGTCGATCTCGTTGATGCGTTTGAGCAGATCCACGTCGGTCATGCCGTGCTTGTCGCGCAGCAATGTCCACATCGCTTCGCAGGCCAGCAACGCCCGATCGAGCTTGGCCTCGATCTCGGTTGCGTTCCGCTGTGCTTTCTTGGCGTCACCTTTGGCCTCGGCCGCGGTGGTCGCCGCAACGAAGTTCGCTCCCGCACGTGCAGCCCAGAAGAAACTCATCGTTGATTCTCCGGTTTCCGTTGTTGATGGTTCGGTGTCGTCCCCCCAAGCCGTATGACCCTCTACCCTGATCGTCAGAGAGCGGCCTTGCTATTCCATTGAATTCCGTGCGCGCCCGCTGCTCTCCTCTTTTGTGTCAGCCCTATTTCTTTACGAAGATCGTTTGGCCGGTTGCGTATTGACACGCCGGCTGGGCCATGGTGTGGACGACCTCGGCTACGTCGGCAGGTTGAAGCGCCTGGTCTTTCGGAAAGTCGGGGAACGCATCGCGCAGCATGCGGGTCTCCACGGCTCCCGGCGCCACGGCAAACACGCGAATGCCCAACGGTCGGCCCTCGTCCGCTAGGGCGCGGGTCCACGCATTGACCCAGGCCTTGGAAGCCCCGTAGGCCGCAAAACCTGGAAAAGGATCGATCGAAGCCACGGACGAGATGTTAACGATCACGCCGCCCCCCTGTTTTCGCATCACCGGCCAGACCGCGCGGCAGCCCCGGTAGACGGCCGTCACGTTGACCGCCAGGGTCGTTTCAAATAACGCGGGATCGAGTTGTTCGATCATCCCAAGCGGCGCCACACCGGCACATTGGACGAGCACGTCGAGCCGACCCCAACGGGCGACCGTCGATTCGACCAGAGCGCCGATGTCATCCGGTTGACACACATCAGTGGGTTGAACGTCACACCGGCCTCCCGAAGCTTCGATCAGTCCGCGCGTTTGGGCCAACTCCGTTTCGGACCGAGAAGCCGCGACCACCTGTGCCCCGTCAGCGGCGAACCGCAGGCAGATCGCCCGACCGATTCCCCGACCTCCGCCCGTAACCACCACTACAGGATGTTCCATGGATATGTTTTCTCCGTTGCAGGGCGCGTCGCCCCGATCAACCCCTCAACACGCAAGCCCGCCCGCCGGTTCAGCCGTCAGATGGATTCGTGAATGGCAGCGGCACGACGACGGCATCGATCGGCTGACCATCGGGCCTTTGAACCTGAAGAGGCGTACCTTCCTCACCGGACGCCGCCTTTACATAACCCATTCCGATAACGCAGCTCAGCGCCATGGACCGACAGATACTGGTCAGTCGCCCCACGTGCTGACCCTCCTTTCCGATCAGCGCCGCTCCTGGAGGGGGTAGCGTGTCACCCTCCATCCGCAATCCGCAAAGGCAACGGGCCAGCGCCCCCCGAGACCGCATGCGCTCGACGACCTCCTGCCCGAGATAGCAGCCCTTCTGAAAGCTGACCGCCCGTTCGAGTTGCGCCGTTTCAGCCGGTAGGACTTCGTCACCGATTTCGCAGTCGGGCCACGGAAGACCCGCCTCAATCCGGTGAACCTGAACCGCGTCGTCGCCCACGGGAATCGCGTGTAGCGTGCCTGTGGGATCGACCCACTCTCGCCAGAGCTGAATGGCTTGCTCAGCCGGCACGAACAGCTCGACGCCGAACAGACCGCAAAAGTCATGCCGCAGGATCGGCACTTCCGTTCCTTGGAGCGTGACAGCGGCTATGCCAAGTGTTGGCATTGCACCTGTTTGTGGAGCGCCCAGTTGTTCGAGCACGCCCAGCGCGCTGCGCCCGACCAGGCCCAGTCGAACAAAGTCTTCGCTGCGATCGACCATTTGCACGTCTTCCATGATCGTGTACTTGTCGAAATGCGCCTTGGCCCGCTCGAGGAAGCGTCGATCCAGATCGATCCAGATCGCATCCTTCCGAATCAGGATGTTCAGGTCGAACAGGATCCGTCCCTGGAGGTTCGTGGCGAAGGCATAGTTTCCTTCGCCGGCGCCCAGGTTTTTCACCTCGTTGGTGGTCAGGTTATGGAGCCAGCCGGCTCGATCCGCGCCCGTCACCTCGAGCAGTCCGCGATAGGACCGATCGACCAGGGCCGGACCGTCGCGAAGCGCCTCGTACTCAGACGCCCCGTCGCCAAAGGATCCTGCCCGTGGCGGGCCGTCATGGGGGTTCCTGCTGGCCGCCTCGCCGCCTTGAAAATCCTGGAATGCTTTCCAATCGCTCATCCGCGTCGAGGCTCCCGATATCATGCTATCCGTACTTCCGGTCACATCGGTCACGATAAGCCCCCCGTCGGGGGTGATCAAGGGGTTGCGGGTCGATGGTCCCCGATTCGGCATGCCGAAACTGTTGAAACATCACGGGATTCGTACTATACTTGGGCAGGAAGAAGTTCCGACATTACCGGTGAGAGTCAGCGGCTGGAAAATGTACGCCGTGTACGGCGGGCCGCTGCTCCTTGTTAGGAGTGTACCAGAGTGATCACACTATCCGAAAGCGCCGCACGAGAAATCAAGAACGTCATCACGCAGCAGCAGGAAGCCGCCAAGACTAACGGCCAGGAACCTGCGCCCTACTATCTTCGAGTGGGCGTCAAGGGTGGTGGATGCAGCGGCTTCAGCTATGCCCTGGATATTACCGAAACCAAGAACGAAATGGACGAATCCTGGGATCATCACGGCGTCGAAGTGATCTGCGATTCCAAGAGCATGCTCTACCTTGAAGGTACCAAGATCGATTTCAAGGACGAGCTGATGGGGCGTGGGTTTGTGTTCAACAATCCCAACGCAACGAGCAGTTGCGGCTGCGGCTCCAGCTTCTCTGCGTGATCGGTCGAGCCTAAAAGCCTATCCCGTTCACCCTTAACCCTTGTGGCACCGGTTTTCAACCGGTGAAATGCACGGGTTGCAAACCCGTGCCACACTTATGGGATAGGCTCTATGGTGAGGGGCGAAAGACGCGTTGGAACTCGGCCACGTCTTTGAGGTCCACGTCGCCGTCAAAATCAAAGTCGAAATCCAGGCATTCGACGCGGGCGGGCGTTTGGGGGCCGGTGCCGCATGAGCTGATCCAGACGAAGTCATCCAGGTCCACGTCTCCGTCCAGATCTCGATCGCCGGTACGCTCGAGCCGAGTTCGCACGACCCGGAAACCAATCTGGCTGCTGGTGATCCCGGGCGGGGCAAACAACGTCCGGCGCGTGGAGCGAAGACTGTCCACGTCGACCGCATCGTCCCAGCTTCCGCCTCGCAGAGTGCGGCGATCGACCGAGACCGGCGGAGCATACCGCCCCTGAAGCCACTGGTGCACGTTGCCGGTCAGGTCAAACAGTCCGAAGCCGTTGCCGTTGGGGTTGGTCGAAAACGATGCCTCCCCGTCGTTCTTAACGGCGCCGTCGAAATAGCCGACCGGCGTGCTTCCACCTTCAGCACAGTCCAAGAGATCTTCGAATGGATCACCGCTGCACCGATAATTGGCATCGCCGCCGCCGAGCGCGTCTCGCCCGAAGCCGAAAACGGTATTGCGTCGCAGCGTCGGATTCCAGGCTGCGGCCTTGTACCATTCGTTGAAGGTGTCGGCGGCGTCGCTGCTGGCCAGCGTGTTGTTATAGCCGTCGTCCATGGGCAAGCGGTATCCGGTATATTGCGTCACCAACTTCCGGCGCTGTTGGTCGTTCAGGTCGCCGACGGCCCAGTCTTCCACAGAGATGGTAACGGGGCGCCAGTCGCCCTGGTTTGCATCGGTGGCTTCGATGTAACATCGCTGACCCGGCAACATGCCCTGATCGAGTGTCAGCCAGTTGCAGTACTTGACAGCTCCATACCAACTTACACCCGAGGCGGGATGTCGGGAATAATCAACCGGCGTCGTGACTGCCGAATAGACTCCACCCGCAAACTCGACCTGCCCGGATGCGGATGGGGAGAACATCAACACCGATCGCCCGCCTGCGTCATCACCGCTCTGCCCGATCATCGCGCTGTTGACGTATACGTCTCCTGTAGTCGTATGGAAAAACATATAGTGACCACGCGGGTGGTTGGGATGGATTAAGGCGTCGTTGAGAAAGGCCGCGAACTCGGTTTGGGTCGTGTGAAAGCGGCTCATCTGGAAGGAATAGGTCGGCCCTGAGGGCTGCGCCGCCGTTGCGGAGACGACGAACGTGTCGGCTTCAAAGTGCGGTTGCACGAGCGTAAGGCGAACCCGGCGGACGAGGCTTGTCCCGCCCGTCAAATTGTCGAACCGCACGAGCGCTTCGCCGACGGCTTCGGTGGCGCCTGGCGGCAGATCCGGCACCAAGGCTGAGTCCACGGACAAGACAATGCGAGCCGACCCGCCGTCGCTGAGCACGCCGTCTGCTGAGGCTACGCCGTTAATGAGAATCCACGGTACATCCGAGGAGACCCGCCACTGGAAATCACCGAAGTCGTGGTCCTCCACGTTGGTCAATGTGTACGCGACCGCTCGGGGCTCGACCGAACCGCCCACCCTTCCGGCTGCTTCATAGTCCGTCAGCGGCGTCACGCAAAGGTCTTCGGCGACCGCCACTTCGATGTCGAGAACCTGCGTGTGGCCTGTCAGTGTGTCCAAAAAGCTCAAATGGAAGGGAAAAGCTTGGGCGGACGGGAGTGCCTCTTCGGTGATCGAGAACGTCACGTTCGCGGCGGCGCCGGGCAGAATCGTCAATTCCGTCGGCTCCACTTCGATCCAATCCACGTCCACGCTAACCGACACACCGATCTCATCCGCCAGATGGCGATTCGTAAGCGTATAGGTCCGGCGCGGCGGATCGGTGATCTGCAATTCACACCCGATCTCCCAGCGCTCGGCCTCTGCGGAGATCGCAATGGGATCGAAAATGGTCAGATCCGTTGTAATTTCTAGCGGATCGGGAAACGGCCCCTGCTCAGGATCGGTCACGAGGATGCGAACGATTCCTTCGTAATCATCGACATCCAAACCGACGGCGGCTTCGGTAATCGTAACCGTGAGCGTGATGGATTCGCCCGGGGGAGGCACGGACCCGGTCAGTTCGCTTTCCGGTTCCACGCTCAGCCACGAAGCGTCCGTCTCCACTCGATAGGTCAGCGGGCACACCGTTTCGCACGCCTCACAGCGCGAGATCGTTAACGTCAGCGCCTCCGGTCCCTCCACCGGCCCCCGCCAGATCGCCGAGAATTCCGGCTGGGGATCGGACCACTCGACCGTGATCGGCCAATCGACCGTAATCATGGCGTCGCGCGTGGTGGTGCGCTCGGTGAACGTGTTGCGAAGGGTTACGGTTGCGACATGCTCGCCCGGAGGAAGGATGTTGGCGGCTTCATTGAAAGAGAGGGTGAAGGGAATCGTTTGATCGCCGCCTCCGGGCAATGATCCAGATAATTCGCCGTCGGGCCCCGTCAACGTGAGCCAGTCTTGATCCACTTCCAACACCCAGGGCATGTCCGAGGCGGACTCGTTCAACACCGTATAGGTTCGCGCGGGACCGGCGAAGTCAAAGCAGTAGGGGCCTGTCGCCTCCCATCTTTCTTCGGGAGTCATGGACAGCGGCTCGTGCACCAACAGGACGACGCGGCGTTTGACCGTCACATCGGCGATGCCGTCGGTGATGGTAATCGTCCCGACATGACCGATCGGCTCGGGCTCGCGCATGCCGGGCTCCACCCGTCGGATCGGCAACAAAGGATCGGGCCTGGTCACCCGGTCGTGATTCAAGACGCCTTGTTGAGTTCCCGATGCTGTTCCGAAATCGGCGTCCAGAGGAGTAACCACCGACGTGCCGGCCGTTGCGACGTTTGCGCTTTCAGATTGTGCAGTCACACCAGCCGGCTGTTGCGGCACCAGCAAGTCGGCCTCGTCCGTCAAGCGCAGCGCCAGTTCCACGGTCGCTTCCGGGGGAACCTGTTGGGGTAGAGGTCCATCGAAGTCGAGCCAGGGCACGTCGATCGTGATTGTCAGGTCGTCGAGTGTATAGTTCGTCCGGTTTTCAAGCTGCAAGAGGAACGTGTCGCGGCTGAAGAGCCCGCCGGCGGGCCCCTGTACGGATAACTCCTCCTTTAAGGGCCGCACGATAAGAGCAACGGGCCGCAAACTCTGCGCGACCCGAAACCCCACGAACGCGAACGTGGACGCCGCCGGCAGAGAGCTTCGCGTGTCCGTGCGCAGTTGCGCAAAATCGCTGTCGCTCTTGAAATGCCCGCCGCGCGTCGCGCCGCTGGAAAATTCGCCGGTCCCGACGCGGTCGTGCATCCACTCGGCTACGTTGCCGCACAGATCATAAAGACCATAGCCGTTGGCGGTGTCGCTGGTAAGGGCGCCCCCGAGCAGCGTGTTGACCCCATCGAAGAACCCGACCGGCGTGGTTTCGTCCTCCGAGGTATCACCGCTGTCGAGAAAATTGGCGTCCGCGCCGGTCAATACATCCTGGCCAAATCCGTAAATCGCTCCGAAAGAGATTGTTTCTTCGTCGGGCGGTCGCGCGGAAGCGGCCTTGTACCATTCGTTGAACAAGTCGGCCGTACCGGCTGCGTTGTCCATGGAGAGTCGGAAGCCGGGTTGAGCCAGCATAGCGGCCCGATCGCTTCGGACCGGTCCCCAGAAATCGACCGCGACCCCCTCGGAATAGACCTGCGCCTCGGCGGGCATCCCCTGGACCAATGTCATCCAGTTGCAGAACTTAGCTGCCCCGTACCAGCTTACGCCCACCACCGGGTGCTCGCCGAATCCCGCCTCGATCACGTACGGGTCAGGCAACGCGGCATCGAAAGAGATGCGCCCCGACGAGGCATTGTAGAGGAGCGTCGTGAGCGACGGCGAAGGGGCGTCGGTGCCTGCATCGCCCCTCGCGGCGTCGTTAATGTAGACGCTTCCCGAATCGGTGTCGTGGTAGACGTATTGAGCGCGTTCGAGCGTCTGGTTGCGAAAGACGTCATTGAGAAACCGTGCGTATTGGGCGTTGGTGATTTCGTGAACGCCGATTCTAAAGTAGTGATCGGGCCCGCCAGGCTGAACGTCGCCCGGCCCGATGTTGGCCATCGCCACCTTGAAGGCCTCGCCGCCGACGATCAACGTGACGGCCCGCACCGCCTCGGCGGCCTCCGTATCGTTCGGCGTAAACGTAACCGACCCGCGATACGTTCCCGGCGGCAGCGAGGCGGCTTCGCCGGTCATCGATAGAACCGCCATGTCGGTGCCATCGGGATCGAGAATGACGCCGGAGGAAGGCGTTACCGCCAGCCACGCGACTCCGGCTGCATCATCGACCTCGATCGACGCCGACCAGGTCAACTCGGGCTGCCCGACGTTGTGCAGCGTGTAAACGAATTCCTCCGGAAGAAACGGCCCGGCGAGCGGCCCTCGGAACTCCACGTCTTGCGGCGGGTCCACCCGCAGGCCGGTGACATCGAGCGTAATCCGCCGAGCAACCACGAACCCACTTCCGGGATCCTCAAAACGGAGCGTCAGCGAGTGTCGGCAGGCTTCGAGACGCTCAGCGGCTGAGGTGATGGTGACTTCGACCTCCACACTCTCGTCCGGGCCCAGCGATCCGTCGGCAGTGAGTGGTTCCAACCACAGCTCCTCGGGAGGGCCGCACTCGGTCGAATCTTTTGGTTCATGGGCAACGGTCATGGTCCAGGAAACCGGAACGTCCAGGGGATTGGACACTGTGAACTGATGTGCCGGCGGAACGAAAGGCCCTCCGAAGACCCCGGACGATTCCACGTCGTCCGTGGGCGTCACCTCGAACGGCGCATCGACGGTCAGAGTGACGATGCGGACGAATTCGGCGCCGGTGCAGTCGTCGGTGAAGGTGAGGTCGGCGGTATAGACGCCGGGTTCAAGCAAGGCCGCTTCGTCCGCGTCGATGCGCGCCTGGATCGAAGCTACATCGTGTGAAAGTATTTCGCCGCTGGTTGATCCGGCGTCGTTGAGCGTCAGCCACGCCCTGCCGGTGGGCTCCTCCGTGGTCTCCTCCCAGCTCACCGAGAAGCGGACGGTTTTGTCCGAAGCGTTGCCCAACTGGTAGAACGTACTACGTGGAATGGGTGTGCCGCCGAAGACCATTCGTGGCGAAAAATCCTCGGTTGGATTGAGTTCGACCGGCTCTCGCACGGTCATGGAGACCGATCGCTCCGCCATAACCCGGCCGCTATCGCCGTTCATGAAGGTCACGGTCCCGAGGTTGGCGCCGATCGTTAACTCGTCGTCGCAGGCCGGCGTGAGTGAGATGGTCACTTCGAGCGAAGTGGCGGGCTCCACCAACAGGCCCGGCGGCGTAAGGATCTCAGCCGGCTCGACGCTTACCCACGCCGGTGCGGTGACCAGAACGAATGTGGAGTCATCCACCACATTGGTCAGCCGGTAGGTTGCCCGATCGCTGAAGGGATCATCGTAAGGCCCGCCCCAAAGCCCCTCGGCCTCGATCCCCGGAAACGGCGTGACGAGCACATCCTCAGGGACGCTCTGCACGATGCGAAACCCCGTTGAGGCCACGGCTGCGGACGCGGTTCGCTCGCTGCCCAACGCAATCGTGAGCGTGGCGGCGTTGCTCTGCCATGAGCCGCCTCGGTTACGACGCAAGCCGGGGTCGGAAGGGGCCTGATCCTGCATCCACTCCCAGACGTTTCCCGAAAGGTCATAAAGCCCGTAACCGTTTTCGCTGTCATGGGTTGGGGTTGCGCCATCCGCCAACAGGTTGACGCCGTCAAAGAACCCAACCGGTGCCGTCCCGGGCTCAAAGGGATCCCCGCTTTCGAGATAGTTCGCATCGGGATCCAGGATCGAATCTCGGCCGAACCCGTAGATCGAGTCAAAAACAACGGTGCCGTCTGGGAGCCGGCGTGCCGAAGCGGACTTGTACCATTCGTTGTAGAGGCCGGCTACCTCCTCCCCAGCGTCCATCGGCAGCCGGTAGCCGAGCTTGCCGAGAAGCGCGACGCGTTCCGATCCGTCAAGGTCACGCGTCGCCCAGTCGGTGGGGTCGATGACGATGGGACGCCAATCATTATTGGAGTCAGTGGCGGGCCCC
>JADFMZ010000407.1 GCA_022563615.1 Planctomycetota bacterium | reverse complement strand
TATCGCGGTGGCTAGAGCCGGCGGCTCAGTCTTGTTAGAGCGTCTTGCTAGACTGCCTCGGTGTTTCCTGTATGGGAGATGACTGTTCTTGTCCCGCACCGTCATCACTGAGATTGAACGGATTGTGGAGGAGAGGTTAGGCGGCACGGTCCGATTTGTGCCGTCCGCTCGGCTCGCCCTGATCCTGGGTTGCGAGGCGCTGCTTCGTCGCGGCGACGGGGTGGCCATGATCTCCCCTCTTTGCGAAGTTGTCGCGTTTTGTACCTACGCGGCGGGCATGAAGCCCGTCTTCGTGGACTCCACGCAAGAATCCCCCCATATCGACGTTGCACTACTGGGTGAACTCGATCCGACTCGCCTTGGGGCGGTGATGGCCACGAACCTTTATGGAATCCCCGAGGCTTTGCCCGAGCTACGGGAGATGTGCAAACGCCGTAACTGGGCGTTAATCGAGGACGCGGCGCAAGTTCTTGACTCCACGGTCAACGGCGCACAGGTGGGAACCTTTGGCGATGTTACGATCCTGAGCTTCAAGAAGTTCTTTGATGAGGATTGCGGGGTCATCATTTGTCGACGACCCCAAGCCTTGGCGCGAGTCGATGAGCTGATCCAAAAATACACGCGTCAACCGAGCCGGCTAACCCGCATCCAGGCGCGCACACTGAAGATGATTCGCAAGATCGGGATTGGACGCCTTGAAGACATGCTCGGCGCCCTGCGTGGGAAAGACGAAGATGAAGAGCCAGTCGGCGGACTGCAGACTCAGAACACGAGGCTTACTCTATCCCATGCTGCGCTGTCAGACGCAATCGAGAATGAGAACGTGTTGGCTGGGGTTGAGCCTTTCCTGATGGCTGATTCTCCCCGGTTTCGCGTTCTTCCGCCTCCGGCGCAACTGGAAAGATTGCTTGCCAAGCTGAAGGGGTGGGATCGACTCTCTGCGTCCTACCGGCGGCGGGGTCATCAGGTTCGCGCAGCGCTGACGCCTCATTGTCTGGACGCCTCACCCGGTCATGATCCCTGCTATCTTGCAGTTCCGTTGGTAACGGCGTCGCGCGACGCCTGCGTGCAGCAAATATGGCAGCGCGAGCGACTGTGGACGGAAAACATCTACAATCCGCCGCTGACGGACTATCTTCCGGCCTCGGCGTTTGATGACGCGCGCCGGTTTCCCGAACGCGACCTGCGCTGGAGCCGCGATCTTTTGCCGGTACCTGTAATTCATGCCGAGCCTTACATCCGATCCCTCAGGTCTATTCTGAATGACATTGAACCTGACGAACGAGAACCATCCACCCAGGGAATGGTCGGCGTGTCGAATGAGGGTTGATTTGTCCGAGATGGGACAAGAGCTTTTCCAATTGACCTATTGTTGCATCGATGTTCAACCGCGAAACTGACGGGTTACATGCCCGCCGCACACTGATTGGGATAGATTCCAACCGAGGATGCGCCGATCCGCAATGATGAGAGACCGTTCATGCAATCGAAGGTAGAGGTTCCAACCAGTTCCACGCAGTGGAAGGATCAGGAGATCAAGGCCCGGGACGCCGATGCGGAGGATTACTTCGATTATTGCCGCCGATCGCTTGGCCCGTACGGCGATCGCGGGCAGGTCAAATTAGTGCTTGGGGCCGTCGCACCGACGCGAGACGCGCGAGTGCTGGATGCTGGATGCGGCGTCGGCCGATTCGCTCTGCCGCTTGCAAGCCAAGTAAGATCCATTCTGGCGGTTGACTATTCGAGCGCAAGCATTGAAGTTCTTCAGGGCGAATTGGCCAAGCGTGGATTAACGAATGTCACCACGGACGTTGGCGATCTGACGTCTATGAAACTGCCGCCGGACACGTTTGACCTGGCCATCGCCCCGGGGGTCATTCATCATATCCCGAGCACTGAGTCTCGGCTAAAGGCCATGAGGAACATTCTGTCCTCACTGAAACCCGGAGGTCGGCTTGGAGTATTGGTCTATCGTTGGGGCGGCAACATACGTAAGTCAATGCCGAAAGAGGGAATGCACGCCTCGCACATTTACTATTTTGCGTTCACGGTCGAAGAGGCTCGTAAGATGATGGAGGAGGCCGGCTATGTGGATATTCGCATTCGCGGATTCCTGTCTTTGCCGAGACGCATTACGGCGAGACTGCCGGGGTGGATGAGCTGGCTCGAGCCGATTGTCGCTCAGTTTCCCTGGTCTGTCCTGACGTCCCACTCCTTGTTGCTCTTCGGCAGGAGGCCCGCATCATCCTGACCTACCCTCGGCCCTTGTCCGCATTGATCTTATGAGCGATTGCTGTCCACGAAACATCATCGTCGTTGGCGCGCCGCGATCCGGCACGAGCCTGACGGCCGGCGTCTTTGGGCGATGCGGTTATTTTGTCGGCAATATTACCGAACGCCATATGCGCGAGGGGGACGCCGGCAATCCGTTCGGCTATTTTGAAGCGGACGATGTGATCGCCAAAAACGTGGAGCTATTCCAACGCGCGGGATTTTCGTTTCACAATACGTGGTTATTCGACCCGATCACCGAACCCGCCATCGAACGCATTGAAAAGATGCCTCCCTCTGACGAGCATCGGCGCTTCGTGGACTCTTACCAGCAACACACTCCCTGGATGTGGAAGGATCCGCGCCTTTGCTTCACTCTCGCCTATTGGTGGAAGTTCATGGATCCGAACACAACCGGCGTTCTTCTGGTTCGACGCGCCTTCGGTCAAATACACAACAGCTTCCGGCGTCGAGGTTGGTGTAAGGATGGGGACCAGGCGCGAACGCGACTGCAACATTGTATCGATCGTCATCTTGAAGTTGCGGAGGCCGCCATCAAAGCAATGCACATTCCTCATCTTGAGATCGAATATTCTCAGTGCCTGGAGAACCCCGAGGGTGTTGCATCCCAGTTGAGCCGGTTCTGTCGATGCCCGATCGCCGTAGACATGCTGAATGTGCGGCCCGATTTGAATCACAGTACGTTCAAAGGCCGTCTGGCGGCACGACTTCGCATGAGTCTGGACCGGGGATGGTTACGCCATGCACGTTTCGTGCGGCCTCTGCTTC
>JADFMZ010000406.1 GCA_022563615.1 Planctomycetota bacterium | reverse complement strand
GTTCTGTTAGACGCTCTAAGCCAACGTCAAGCTTGTTCCGACCGAGGGCGGTGTCGGTCCGAGCTCGGCGTTCCTTCCAGCCGTCCGAAGACCATGCGCCCGGCCGAAGTCTGCAATACGCTGGTGACGATCAGCGGAACGGTTTGACCAAGCTTTTCGCGACCGCCTTCAGCCACGACCATGGTCCCATCCTCCAGATACCCGATGCCCTGCCCTGACGATTCCCCGGGCTTGATAATCTTCACTGAAAGCGATTCTCCCGGCAGAACAACGGGCTTGAGCGAATTGGCCAGGTCATTGATGTTCAGCACGGGCACGCCGCGAAGCTGGGCGATCTTGTTGAGGTTGTAGTCGTTGGTCACGATCTTTCCGTTCAGTTGCAGGGCGAGGTCCACAAGCATTTCATCCACGCCGGCGTTGCGAGCGCTGCGCTCCGGCACGACCTCGAGAATCTGAATCTCGACATGTTCGCTGGCCTGGAGCTTGTTCAGAATGTCCAGTCCGCGTCGACCGCGCGTGCGTTTGAGTTTGTCACTGCTGTCCGCGATGGTCTGAAGCTCCAGCAGGACAAAACGCGGAACAATCAACTCGGATTCAAAAATGCTCGTGTTCGCGATGTCGGCGATCCGTCCGTCAACGATGACCGACGTGTCCAGAACCACTGGTCGGGATCCCTTGGTCTCTTTGGCGAATTGAACATATGGAATGACGAAGCGCACATCGTCTTTCGTTTGCAGGATGAAGCTCACGGCCAGATAGCAACAGATCACGCCGATCGCCAGCTTGATGGCGCTGACCAAGGGCGCCGATGAGTCGAGGAGTCCGCCGCCGGCAATGTTGGCCTCCACCAGCAGATCAATGATGAGCGACAGGCCGTAGGCCACCACCATCCCCACCACCAGTCCAAAAAACAGGCCGGAAATCGCCGAAAGGGATTTGCGAGGGACGAACACATCCATCGCAATAAAGACCAGGGCGACGCCGGCAAAGCCGATGATCACGAGATCCTTGTTCTCCGACACGTAGCGCTCGTCGGAGGCCAGGCTCCACCCCACCGCCACCAGCACCAGGACGAAAACCAAGCGCAGAACGATCATGAACAGAGCGCTGGCGCGAGTGCTGTCGTCCGGAATTGTCAACGATGGCGTTACCCTGGTCATTCCGTGGCTCCTCGGGGGCGTTCGGCCGGGCGCATGAGCAACACTTGAACTTGCTGCTCCCTCTCGCGCCGCAGGTCAAGGTGGGAGAGTATAGGGCGGGACCGGCGTCCAGTACATTCGGTTCCAAGCGCGGGGGCGCGCATCGGTCCTCGCCGGCGTTTCCAAGCTTCCTGCAGGCGTGTAGCATCGGGAACTCGCCGGGAGGTGCGCTGGCGCCGGTGTGGGCCTGCCACTCCGGGCCCGCAGCCCCCGATGGAGCCCAACGGCAGCCAATTTGGAAACCGGCAAGACCATCAACGCCAATGCCTCAGACTCCCGGCGCGACGGGCGTAAGTCGCCGCAAGGCGATCGCTCGGCGCCGATCTTGCCTCCGCCCGGATCGATCCGGGCTGGCGGGCCGAACTCCGTCACCACCGGTCCGGTCCGCATGACCCTCCTCGTGCTCGCCCTACCCATATTGGCCGAGCAGCTTCTGAACACCTTCGTCGGCCTCTTCGACATCTTCCTGGCCGGCAGAATCAGCGCCGCTGCGACCTCGGCGATCGGGCTGGCCGCCTACGTCGATTGGCTCGCCTCCATGATCATGATGCTAGTGGCCACCGGAACGACGGCGCTGATATCCCGAAGCGCCGGGGCCGGCAAGCACGATGACGCCAATCACTTCGCCAACCAGTCCATGACCCTCGCCGTCCTATTGGGCGTAACGGTCTTCGGATTGATCTATTGGCTGGCGCCCATCCTCGCCCGTTACTGCAACATGACCGGCGACGAGTTCGAAATGACCGTGCAATACCTGCAGACGGGGGCCGTCGGACACCTGTTGCTCAGCCTTACGCTGGTGGGTTGTGCCGCACTGCGCGGGGTCGGCAACATGCGCACACCCATGCTGATCTTTGCAGCCATCAACGCGGTAAACGTGGTCGCCTCCTTGACATTGGTCTACGGATTCGGACCGGTGCCGGCGATGGGGATCCAGGGAATCGTCAGCGGAACCGTGATCGCACGAACGGTGGGAGCCGTCTTGATCGTGATCGTCCTGATTCGCGATCGCTCAGGCCTGGCGCTCACTTGGCGCAGGCTGCCGCTAACCCGAGCGGTAACCTCGAGAATCCTCCGGATTGGGATCCCGGCCGCCGCAGACGGCGCCACCCTGTGGCTGGGGCATTTCATCTTTCTTCGGATCATCGCCAACCTGGCGGAACAACCGCTGGGTCAGGCGTACTTTGCGGCCCACATCATTGCCATTCGGGTCGAGGCATTCACCTACCTGCCGGCGATGGCGTGGGCGGCGGCCACCGCGACGATGATCGGCCAATCGCTCGGTGCAGGCGACCTCCAACGCGCCAAACGTACCGGACACGAGGGCGTTCTCCAGTGCGGGCTGCTCTCGGTGTTCATTGCATGTTGCTTTTACTTTGGTGCCTCCTCGATCTTCGAGATGATGAGCAAAGATGAACTGGTTCGCGCGGAGGGAGTCGGCCCGTTTCGCATTCTGGCGCTGCTGCAACCGTTGCTGGTGATTTCCATCGTCTACATCGGAGGCCTACGCGGCGCTGGGGATACGCGCTTCCCGCTTCTAATTACCATCTGCGGAGCGCTTATGGTCAGGATTCCGCTGGGGTACTATTTCGGCATCGTGCTCAACGGAGGACTGCTCGGCGCCTGGATGGGCATGTTCGGCGACATGGTCTGGCGAGCGGTCGCCAGTTCCCTGCGCTTCGGACGCGGGAAGTGGCTGACCACCCAGGTGTGATCGGTCGGCAGAGATCGTCTAACATTCACCGTTTGCGTAGACATCCGTCGCTCAAAATAGCGGGCAATTCACTCAAGCTGCTCAAGGTGCGGTCGGGACGGGCGTCGCCGATGTCGTGGATCCGCTCATCACGGCGCAGCCAGGCGGTGGCGATG
>JADFMZ010000405.1 GCA_022563615.1 Planctomycetota bacterium | reverse complement strand
GCCTATGCTTCAGATCCAACCCCACGTAGAAAACGCGTTTGAAGCCCATGTAGACCGCCACCTGCAGCGCGAAGTACGACACCGTGTACCCGCTGTAGATGCCCTCGGTCAGATCGAAACTGAAGCCTTCCGACCCGAGCAGCCGGATCGGGAGACCGAACGGGCGGTCTTCCAGGGTGAACAGGTATCGACTCTTCCTGAGCACCTCCTCGTACTCAACGAACAACCGCTCGTCCATCGTGCAGTGGTAGTGTGTGTCGGGGTAGATCAGGCTCGAACGGTTCAGCCCGATCACGATGCGATGGTGAAGCGATTGGAGGTCCGCTCGGGCCAGCGACGGCCCGGAGGCGAGAATGAAGACATTCTTGCCCTCGTGAAGGTTCTTGAAATCACCAATCCGCTCATAGGCCATCGTTATTGCATCCACCATGTCTGATCGAAGGCTACATACTGAATCCGGCGGCGATCGACCGAATACACTCCGTGAGCTACGCCCGAGGAATCCACGACAAAGGCCGGATAGGAGACTTCCTGCGGTGTTTCGTCGATGTGGATGGGACCGATCCAGGAGGTTCCTCGATTCTTCGAGTAGGACAGGCTCAAGGGGTATCGGCGATGTTCCGTGGTGTGGTTGTAGACCACGCAGAGTGCGCCATCCACCTGGAAGGCAGCCAGACCCGAAAGCGGATTCGGCAGCGTGGTGCGCAAGACCGGGGACCAGGTCCGGCCGTCGTCACCGGAGAGGCTGCGCAGGCACGTACGCGTCTCGCCGCAAGGACGCAGCAGCATGGTCAATTCCGCATCGCCCTCCCGCACGATGCAACCCTGGATGGCTTCGAGCCCGTCGAAGTGCTCCACGGCCAGCCACGCCGTCGCTTCAGGATCAGCCGTCAGGATCACGGTCTGGTTCTTCTTCTCGTCATAGGCTGGGAGCAGCAAATAGGCATTGCGTCGGGCGATAGGGGGATGGCGGATCATCATGCCGGGATTCTGTCGGACCGAGTTCGGCGTGGACCAGGTCTGCCCCATGTCATCGCTGTGGCACACGTTAACAACCGCACTATCCCAGTAGTGCCCCCGTAGCACTACGAACAGTAGATGCACCTGACCGTTTTCGTTGCAAAACAACACAGGGTTACCCAGCGAGCTGTTCATTTGCGAGAGAATTCGACGGGGTCGCTCGAACCGTTTCTCGCCAGCCCGCCGGCGCGCCAGCACCAGCGTCCCGTTTCGCGTCTCCTGGCTCGGATACGCATACCAAGCCACCAGAAGATCACCCGACGGCGTCAGGACGATCGAAGGGCAATGGCAATGGGAAACCGACGGGGCCGGGTTGGCGAGGATTTCCTTTATCAACATGCGTGTCCGCCGGCCGCCCCGTCACCGCCACTCCCCGGTCCATCCGTTATTTCGGCTAGTGGCCGGTAAACATTCATTAGGGAGGGCCTGCGACCGCCCTGAGAGGGGCGAGTCTCCGGGCGATCCTTTGTAGCAGACAACGCCTCGGGAGGCCGACCGGTGCAGTCGTTAGCCTCGCCCAACCAGCCAACACCCCTTAGCTCAAGGTTGGAGATGCAGAGGCAGCACGGATTCGACGACTTGCTGCAGGCGGCCGGGTAGCGATCGGCCCTTCAAACGCATGGATTACTGGACGCAAAGAACTTGGCGTCGGACGGATCGAATGACCTGGATAGGCCTATGAAGCCGGAACTCGAGTCAGCCCCCGCCCGCCCTGCGCCGCACCTGAACGGACACCAGTTTGGAGGCCATGCGCGGCGCCCGTCCCATCAGGTGCGAAATGTGGTAATCCAGTAGATCGAAAGGCCCGACGTACTCCGACTGAACTTTCGGATTCGAGGAAGCCCGCCCCGGACGCCCCGAAGCGTGGGATCCCGTGCCGGCGTCGCTGACGTCCACCGTCGGATCGAGACCCGTGTGCGGAGCCGTCGCTTGGGGAGGCGCGCCCTCCGCCGCGCTGTGCAAGTCCCACAGCCTTTCGAGCGTCGCCGGAGATACGTGGCGTTTCTCTACCTGACCCGGCTCACAATGTTTGCAAACCATTCCCCCTTCAAATGAGGAGAAAACGAGCAAGTCCTCACGGCGACTGCATTGAACGCACGACTCGAATCGCGGAAGGGAGCCGATCGAGTCGAGAAGGGCAAGCTGGAATCGCACGACCGACGTGAGCGGCTCTGAAACCTCACAGAGTTGCCTCAAGGTAGCCATAAGCGCATTGAACAATTCGATGTGCGGATCCCAGTCCTCGGTCAGGCTGGCCGTGATCTCAACAACATATTGAGCGCCGTAAATGCGAAACAGCTTCTCGCGCAGACCGGCATTCGCCGTCGTCTGCTTCCATTCGGTCACCGTTGCCAGCGCCGCCCCCCGTTCCCGCCGGCTGCTGACCACGACGTGCCCGACGTCCAACAAATCGATCCCAACGGCAAAGCGTTTCTTCGTGCCGCGTTTGATCCCCTTGGCGATCGCCCGAACCTTGCCGTGCTCGCGCGTAAAGAACACGATGACCTGCGACGTCTCCGAGTAGTCCACCTTCGCCAATACCACAGCCTGATCCGCAATAAGCGCCATCACCGTATCGTACACGTCTCATCCTGGCGGCAAAGCAATGATCGAAATCGCTCGGTGGGATCCATGGGGTAGGAAGGCAGTCTAACCAACCCGAGCCGCAGGCATTTTAGAAAAGGCCTGCGCGAACGTCGAAGCGTCGTGAGTGCTGCGAAACACATCGAGTAGGGGATCACTCGCAGACACCGTCATGGTCAACCCCGACACCCGCGAGGAAAGCGAAGCACAGGTTGCTATAGGTCTGCCCATCGCATCCGCACACCGGAAGATAAAGCTCGATGCACGAACCGGGGATCGGATCACGATCCGTCTCGGTCTGGGTCGTCTCGGCGTCGGGACACGCGCCGCCGATGACACCGCATCCAGCCAGGAACAGTAACGTCAGGCAAAACCATTCTTTCAAGTATCTCAACACAAGATCTCCCTTTCCATGAAAAGGATGTTGGTCATGGTGCTTGCGTGTCATCCACATTTCACGGGCAATTCGCCCAGCCGGTCTTGCCAG
>JADFMZ010000075.1 GCA_022563615.1 Planctomycetota bacterium | reverse complement strand
ATGCCGGATCAATCCTGGATGGACAGCCCTATCTCACAGGAGAAGTTCACGCATTGGCTGGCGCTTTGAGTATCGCATGCCTAACGTGAGTCAAATGGAATCATTCGACGAAGCAAGAGCCAGACTTCCTGACGTCTCGCCCGATGTGTCCGTCTTTTGGAAACCGACGAGCGTCGGTAGGTCATCATGAACCGATCGGCCTACAGGTATCGACCGCCGACGGAGCGATGCCCGAGCGAAAGGCAGGGTTTTCGACTCAGAAAATGCCTGCGGTCGTGGCTAGCACGGGGACGCGACGACCCCACGATGCCGTTAGAAGAGCCGCAGCAACACGGTTTTCCGCGGCCGGTGAGTGATTAGTCTCTCAGGCGGAGGAGGTATCCGCAGCTTGAACAGCGGTATCAGTACGAACGACCGAGGAGGCCCATGAAAATGTATTTGGGCGTGCCGCACGGGCAGCGCTTTCTCATCGATGCTATTCGATAGCTGAATACGAAGATGAGCGGCAACACCAGGATGGCGCCGAACGACGCAATGTGGAAACTAGGCTTTAGAACGAGCTGCACAACGATCGGTAGGGTCAGTCAAACCACGCGAGGAACATCTCACGCGTCAATTCGTCCGTCCATGATTCCGGATATCTTATGTCATGCAAACGACGAGATTATCGAGGCGCTGAACCCAGCCTACGGGCAAGATGAGGCCGATCGATGGCGCGATTGCGTGTCATAAGGTCGCTTATGGAACGAGGATCGGGCGCGTCGATACGCCCCGCTTCGGACATCCGGACGCGTGTCCATTCCTTCACAACCTGCTCTTTGGGCCTCGATCTAATAATTGGACACTACGGGATCGGACCACTAGCGATACGGACATTGCGTTGGACTTGGACGGCTACTGGGCGAATACCGACGTCACCAAACTCAGTCCAGGAAATGTAGTTGAATATACCTGGCCGCCTTTTCAAAAGCTAGGGCAGCCTTGTGGAAATCCACGTCCAGAGTCTTCACCTGCTGAGGTGTTTTCACACGGGCTAGGGTTTGTGAGTTCCTGCGAAGCGGAATCTGAGCGGATGGGCCTTTCGCGAGCATCTCTTCGACCGACGCGGATAACAAGAAGTTGATCAACCTCTCTCCAGCCTCTGGGTGAGGACCTCCCTTCACCAGGGCGAGCGTGTTGGGAATGAACAGTGTCCCGATGCCGTCGGAGTCGCCGTCCGGGTATATGATTTCAACCGGTTTGCCCGACTCCAGCTCGATGATGGCATCGTCCGTGTCCGTAAGCGCGAAAGCGAGCCGCCCGGCGGCAACCTCCACAGCACAAGTCTTGTTGCCGGCCAGGATGCGTACATGATTGTGCTTTAGGCGTTTGAGGAACTCTTGTGCCTTGGGCTCTCCCAAGGTCGCGAACAGGCAGGCCATATGAGAGGCGGTGGTACCGAACAGAGGCTTGGCAATGCCGATCCGACCTCGATATCTTGGATCGGTGAGATCGAAGATCGAAACGGGCCTTTCCTCCGTGGGTACCAAATCAGTGTTGACGATCAGGACACGAGCACGGGCGGCGAAGCCGTACCAGTATCCATCCGGATCGCGATACTGCGGCGGGTAGTTGGTCGCCTCTACAGGCGAGCAGGGCTGCAACAGCCCTTCGTTCTTCAGGCGGATGGTGTTGACGATTTCGTTGTTCCAAAAGACGTCGCAGCGTGGCCGATTCTTCTCGGCGCGAATCCGATTGACCAGACCGATGGTCTTAGTCGACTCGGTGTCGTATTGAGCAGCCACCTTAATGCCGGTCGTAGCTTCAAACTTCTCCAGGATTGGTTCCGCAAAGCCACGGTCCAGGGCCGTGTAGACAACCACAAGCGTTTGCGGTGTGTCCTGGTCTGGCTGCTCTGGCGAGTAGCAACAAGCCGCGCTAACAAATGCGAGTGCCGACGAAATCAAGGCGAATCGAAGAGTCGCCCGGGAAGTGGAGCATTGCAGTCGATTACGCTTCACGCTTCGTTCTCTTGAAAAAGGCGCTCAAAGCGAGTCAGCAGGAACCAGGGCACCATAATTGCCATGACGGTGAGAATGCAAACAACCGCAGCATCGCGATAAATGCCGTAATGAATGAGCGTAAAGAAACGCACGGACAATGTCAACCAGCCTGGCGGGGCGACCAGAACGGAACACGCTGTTTCACCGAACGTAAACGCGAGCACCAGAAGCCAGGTGATCCGCAGGTCTCGGAAGCACAGTGGCCAGTAGACGAATCGGTGCAACGCAAACGAATCGCAGCCGTCTATCCTCGCAGACTCCTCAAGTTCCCGCGGTACCCGCTCAACGGCGGGAACCATGAACAACACGGCGAGCGGCAGGAAACGTGCAACGTGGCCGACGATCAGCATCACCGGGGAATCGTAGATCGCACCAAGGAGTCCCGGACGGTTCATCATCTCGATCAGCGTGATCCCCACAACGGGCGCCGGGACCGCGAGCAGGCCAACAATGAAGATTCGTGCCGCCCAACCGACGTGCCGTGTACGGACTGCTACCCACGCGATTCCGATCGAAAGCGCGGCGCAGACAGAGGCGGCCACCAAACAGGTCCAGACCGAGTTGACGAACTCGGGCAGAACCGCCCGACATCCTTCAACAAAGCCCCCAAGTGAACCTACATGTCGAACGATCGAGCCCAACGGGATTCCCCCGAGGGCCAGCAGCGTGCCGGTAACAAGCATCGCACAAATGCTCCGCCATCGACCGAGAAGAAACATCCCTGGCCGTTGGCGCTCGTACGTTGAAGTATGCGAAACGGGTCGGGGTCGGCACACAAACGCCGTTGTCCCCATTGCGACCAAGGCGAGCATGAGCGGAACGGATAGCATGATCGGAACCTGCGCAGTGCCCCGGAGCGCATATTGTGTGTAGACTTCCTCCGCAAATGTACGGACCTGCAGTATGTCAGTGAGAAAATAGTCTGTTCCGGCAAGGAATACCACCAGTAACACGGCGACCAGCATACTCCACCGCGCCATCGGAAAGGACACGTGTCGCACCACCTTTGCGGCACCCGCGTCCAGAAACGCCGCTTCCTCGCAGGATGGATCAACGCCTCGCAGCCCGATACCGATCAGGAGCGTAGCCGGGGCGAGTAGAACGACGCCGTACAACAAGCCAGCGGCGATCAACGAGTTCTGGCATCGCGCGATCCCAACGACCGAGAGCAACGCCGTACCGGTCACATACATGGGCATGCAGGTCGCCATCAACAGTATGGCGATGGCGGCCTGACGCCCCGGCAGGTCGGTGCGAAACAACAGAGGAGCCAAGATCAAGCCCAGTCCGACGGCGGTTGCTGCGGCGATCCCGCAGACCGCGGCGGTGTTGCCAAGCAGCGACGGCCAGTGCGCGACGTCGGGCAGGATGTCAAGGAAGGTCTTGCCTGACGCTGTTCCATCGCCGAACAAAGCGCCTGCAAGGAGGTATGCAGGAATGGATAAGCCGGCTACAATCGCGGCCGCGTGAATGACTGCAAATAGCGAGTTCGTCCAGAATCTCACCTCGATGCTTTCGCTGGAAACTGTGATATCTTCTTCTTGTCTATCGCGGAGGCTTCACTGACGCAAGCCAGGACGACTGTCTCCTTGAGCGACATGCGTACAAGGTGCGGCATGTTGTGCCTCAGGTAGGTTGCTCTGGAGCGACGGAGGCGTGACCGTTCAGCCGAGCGTTGCGCCCGGTGCGTCATGCGTGTGCGATTAGCACCTTCTCGGAATCCCACGGCACGCTCGTTACGCCGAGAGACCTCCGCGCCGCGGGTTCAGATGCGGTTGGAGCCAGACTCCGGTCGCCGCTGGAAGGGAAGCCCGGTTACCGAGAGGTGCCCAGCCCCCACGGGCAAAGGCTGGTACATCCCGCGCGGCTGATACGCGTCGGATTGGCGTTTCTGCAGCGGACCAAAGGGTTATCGGACTAAAACCGGAAGAAAGCGCCAACGGCTTCCGACTGGACCCGTGCCGTCAGGGGCGCGAATCGTTACTTCACGAGCCAAACACCGCGACCCGCGCGGTGCAAAAAAATCGCCATGCTCTCTTGACATTTTGTTACATCCCGGTTACCAGGCGCTTACCGGCGCGGCCGAACGGGGAGAGAAGGGGCTCAACCCGACTACACTTCGGGATTTGAGCCTAGGCCGGAACCCGCCAGACCTCGCCGAACAGCTAAAGAAATGGTGTGCGCTGGCGCCAGCGTTGTATGTACGGAAATCGACGCGCCAGCGGGTTGTGAACGTGGAGTTTTGTCGGCAGCCACGCTCGGTGAGAAGTGTGGGGCACCATTTACTGGGTGTACGAGTTTTTCAGAGGGCTTAGCTGATTGCGACGGTTAGGTGAAAGCAGCGATCTCCATCAAGGAGGGATTCAAATGAGACGGGTTTTACAATCTGGATTTCGCCACAAGTTGATGGTTTTCTTGCCCGGCCTATGGGCGATGTCCGGGGTTGCGGTGGCTGACACGGTTTTTGTGAACCCCGATGGGATGGAGGACTACACAACCATCCAAGACGCCATCGACGATCTGCCGAACCCGGGCCCGCGCATGGTGATTGTCCGCGCGGGAACATACAACGAGTCGGTCAAATTCTGGCGGAAGAATATGCAGGCAACTACGGATGCCGAGCGCATCGTCATCATGGCCGATCCGGAGGCAGATGCTGGTTCCGTAATTGTCTACCCCGGCGACTTGTCCGGAGGTGACGAGTCAGACGACAGGCGCCATCCGTCCGAGATCAAACATGCGTTCAGGCTTGGTCGGTCGAAGTACATCACGATCAGAGGGTTCGCCATCGCCGGCGCCACCAAAACCGCGATCGCCCTCCGTGGCGGCAACGCAGCGAACAGCGACGTCACATTGGAAAACAACGACATCTACGATAACGGCCTCGGCTGCGGCAATTGCGCTGCCATCTCCGTCGGGCGAGGTAACGCAAGGACGTGGGTGGTGAACAACCTGATCCGCCACAACGGTCGCAACGGCCTTTGGGACGGCGATGAGGACGACGGTTCAGGAGCCGGAGATCAAACCTATATTGTAAACAACACGTTCTTTGCAAACGGTTGGAACGGAGTAACTATCTCCGGAGAAGGGTACTTCTATTTGATCAACAACCTTTTCGTTGGAAATGGTGCGGCTTCGAGTCACCCTCCAGCGCCTGGGCAGCGCTGGGGCTTGAAGGTTGAAGCCGAGGGGCAAGGGTATCCGGAAAGAATAACCCTCATCAGCAACATGTTCTTCGAGAACGGCATGTTCTTCAAAGACGGCCCGGGCAATCCGCCCATGAAGGGCGGCGACATCGCCTACGTGGCGCAGACCTTGGATTCCACGGATAGCGGCAACTGGACCACGCTCGGAAGCGAAGGGCCTGACGCTGACGGTGTTACTCCGGCTGTTGGGATCATCGGTGCGACCGCGGCTACATCCTATTCCAGTATTTTTGTGGATCCTGTTGGTTGGGACTTTCACCTCGCGGATGGCTCGCCGGCCATCGATCGGGGCGTGGGCACCTATACGCATGGTGCAAGAGAATGGGTGCCCGCCGAGGACTTCGAAAGCGAAACCCGCCCCGTGGACGGTGACGGACAAAACGGTGCGCGGAGACCGACATTGGCTACGACGAGGCCGTGCCGCCGCTTCAGGTCACTGCACATGCAGCCCCCACGGGTGGGCCGGTTCCGCTTGCGGTCATCTTTGACGCGACCGTGGTCGGGAATATCGCCCTCTTCGAATGGGATTTTGACGGAGACGGGGTCTACGACTATTCCAGCGCGGTCTCGCCTCAGACGGTCCACACGTACACCACCGTCGGAACGTTTTCCGCAACGATCCGCGTCAGCGACGCTGCAGGCCGCGCGGTGATCGATTCCGTCGTGATCGCAACCGAACCAGGTCTTCAAGCCATCGCCAGGGCTAACCCCACAAGTGGACCGAGGCCGCTCAGGGTTACGTTCACTCCCAGCGGCGTTTCCACCGGCCCGCCGATCCTCTGGTACCGGTGGGACTACAACGGAGACGGCGTTTTCGATACCGGCAACATGCCGCGGCCGGACCCGACGACGTATACCTACTCGGCCGCGGGTACTTTCAGCGCGACTCTACGTGTGGAGGATTCTACCGGGGTCACGGCCACAGATTCGGTCCAAATCGTGGTGGAGAACGTCTCTCCGACCGCCACGGCTTCAGTGAGCCCATCCAACGGGCCCGCGCCGTTGAGCGTTAACTTCAACGGGTCTGCGACGAGTCCGAACGGTGCGATCGTTCTTTACGAATGGGACTTCGACGGCGACGGAACGTTTGACTTCTCTTCGAGCAGCACCGGCAACACGACACACATCTTTGATGCCGCCGGCACACGACAGCCCTTGTTCCGCGTTAGTGACGCGATCGGGCTTTCGGCGACGGTTGGCGACTTCCTGATTGAAGTTCGCGTCGGCCCACCACAATCACCCACAGCTGTCGCTTCGGCCAGTCCCTCGCAGGGAAATGCGCCGCTGAACGTCAGCCTGAGTTGCGCCGGAAGCAGCGACCCGGACGGTAGCCTCGTGCTGTACGAGTGGGATTTCGATTACGATGGCAACTTTACGGCTGACTACTCCTCAGCGTCGACTTGCAACACCAACCATGTCTACACAGCGGGCGGTCTGCATTATGCCGCCCTCCGTGTGACGGACAACGACGGCCTGAACGGTGTCGACGTTGCGGCGATCACCGTTGACATCTCCGTGTCTCTTGCCGTCTTGGACGATACGTTCAATTCCCACACGGGTGAAACGACGACGATCCGCACGACTCTTTCGGCGGATGCGGATGTCCACGTGTACCTGCGCAACAGATTCGGAGCACGGGTGCGAACTCTGTACCAAGGTCTGCGCCCCGCCGGGACCTATGACGATCCCTGGGACGGCGGCGATGACGCTGCCAACACCCTGGTCGACGATGATTACTACGCCTACATCGACTACACGGTGGGTGGCGTGATCAACACCAAACCTGACCAGCCGTCGGGTAATCTTCAGTATCAGGCGACGTACACGGAGAGCCCCTCCAATGGTGCCGGTATTGCGCCGTGGGAAGATTTCTTCTGGACAATGTATTTCAGAACACTTTCCTACGGCGCCTCAGAGATAACACTGACGGTCACGCCCTACCGGGTCGGAAACGTCATCGTCGCTGAACCCTTTACTCGCGTGGTGTTCGGTTCAGGCATCTATTCGGCGTACTGGGACGGGCTGACTTCGGCCGGTCAGTACATCACGGATTCCAACCTGGACGTCGGCAGCGGCGGCGATTTTCTCTGGGCGGCCTTCGGTTACACGCTGCCCGACAACGCAGCGGTCGTCGAGGGTGGTCGGCCGGTAATCAGCAATCCGACGGCTACACCGAACTATGTTAGAGCTCCGGATTCGCCGTCATGTATCGGGAGTCCCGGCACCGACGTCAGCTTCAGTCTCTCGCGCGAGGCGTCGGTGATTCTCCGAATCTTCCGCATGGGTACTGCCGTACAGGTGGGGCAAGTCATTACTGGACTTCTCCCGGACGGAGCCAACACGGTCAACTGGGATTGCAGGGCCGTCTCCGGCGAGTTTGTCGAAGCCGGGAACTACTACGTTG
This sequence comes from Planctomycetota bacterium, assembly GCA_022563615.1. Lineage (GTDB taxonomy): Bacteria > Planctomycetota > Phycisphaerae > UBA1845 > UBA1845 > JADFMZ01. Next base: position 3,194 of record JADFMZ010000075.1, on the reverse strand, counting down.
AAATCACGGCCACGGCGGCGGACGGCAACATATCCCGTCTGCGTCGCGTGCTGGTACAGGTTTGGTACTAGGAGGCGAGTGGACTCACCACGCCTATTCGGCAACTTGCCCGTCGGCGATGCGAACCGCGCAAGATTTCAACCTCGGAGCCTGAGAGGAGCTTGATGATGATTGCTTCTTCGAAACGAAATAGTCGCAGGCCCTTAGTGCTCGGTGCATGGTGTTGCCTGGTCTGGGCAACAGCCCCGACGGCACTAGCCTTCGACCATCCGCGTGACCACGGCCACCAGCACCGCTGCGACCCACCGCCGGGTTCCGTGTTGCCTGCTACGCACCCGGAACCGTGCGATGAGTGCAAGAGCACCGCATCGCCGGTATTCGCACCAAATGGTAATCTGATCCTGCACTTCACCGACCTGAACCTCAACTCGCCGTATCTGCCCGCCGGCGTTCAGCGCACCTACAACAGCCTAGACGTTCGCAGCGGAAATATGGGCACCGGATGGACGAGCAATCTGGAGCTACGGGCTATCCCCGTCACCGATGGCCAGGATCGCTCTGTTTTGATCCGCTGGCCCAGCGGCCACCGAAACAGGTACGTTCAGCAGCCCGACGGCTCCTACGCCAGCCCCCTCGGCGTCCGCCGCAAGCTGAGCAGACAGCCCGGCGGCAACTTCATCCCGAGCGAGCCGGGCGGCGAAACTAGCTAGTTGCTGTTGCTCGGGCCCTTCGGGCTCGCTTGGAGGTGGAAACAAGCCTGAGAAAATAGTGGTTTTCGCAAGAATGTGAAAACCAGGCCCCCTCGTTTCGCGTACTTAACGTTGTAGGAGAACGACGTTCCAAGGAACGAGTCAAGTACGCGAAAGGAGGCCCGACTTGCGTCCCAGGATGAATACCCAATCCGAGTTGAACTTTCAACCCTCTAACCTCGAAATTACCAACCAGTATTACCGCAAGTACGACGCGATCTCATCGATCCTCGATGACAACCCGGGAATCGTCGACGCCATTCACAGGGAGCTGGTCCAGGCTCTGGAAGAGGCGGCCGTTGAAGACAGACACGGCGCGAAGTTCAAGTATACCTCCGACACGATCTTGCGCATTGTGTTGTGTCAGATCATCGAGGGTTGCTCACTGCGGGAAATCGTCATACGCATTGACGACAGCAACTTTCTTCGGTCCTTCGTGAGTATCTGTAACGGTCCCATGATCGACTTCACAACCTTCTGCCGGCTCAAGAACCTGATCGGGCCCGAGACCTGGAAACAGGTGAACGAGCTTCTGGCCCGGGCAGCCGTCAAGGGGGGACTGATCGACGGCGAACAACTCAGACTCGATACCACGGCCGTCGAGACCAACATCCATTGGCCCACCGATTCCTCGCTGCTCTGGGACACCTATCGAACGTTGGCACGACTCCTCGAGCGAATTCGTGAGATCGACCCTGTCCTCGTCGGTGATCAGCGGCTCTTGATCAAGAAGGTCAAGAGGCTGCAGCAGAAGATCGCGCGCAAGGCGACTAAGCATCCGAGCGCCGGCCCGACGCTGGAACCCCTGTATATACAGCTTATTCGCCTGGTCGAGCGCATTTGTGAATGGTCCGGCGACATCGGAACGGCCCTGGCAGGCAACCTGGCCCGGCATCGGTATCCTACCCTCGACCAGGCAACGATGGAGTTCCTCTTGCAGCAGATCATCCACTATGGTGTGCTGGGAGAACAGGTCATTGACCAGGCTTGTCGACGCATCGTCGACAAGGAGAAGGTCCCCAACAAGGAGAAGATCTTCAGCATCTTCGAGCCTCATACAGAACTTCTCAAACGCGGGAAGGCGGCCAAGCCGATCGAGTTCGGGCACATGATCCAGATTGGGCAGGTCGACGGCAAGTTCATCACCGACTACGACGTCTTCGAGGCCAAACCCGTCGAGTACGAACTGATCGGGCCGGCACTTGAACATCACAAGAGGCTCTTCGGAACTTACCCTGACAAGGTTGCCGCGGACAAGGGCTATTATGAAAGTATGAAACAGATCGACCACTTGGGCAAGAAGATCGAAGTCGTTGCCATTGCCAAGAAGGGTAAGCGGACGGAAGAACAAACACTACGTGAAACGGATCCCGCATTCCGACATGCTCAACGCTTTCGCGCAGGCGTCGAGGGGACGATCTCATTTCTGAAAAGAGTGCTGGGACTATTCCGCTGTTACAACAAGGGATGGGAACATTACACCGCAACAGTGGGTGCCACTATCCTTGCACACAATCTATTGCTCCTGGCGCGATGCTGACGATCCTACGTCGTCAAGCTCCATGGATGGTTTCTTGCGTAAGCCCGTGGAGACGGTGCGCGCGCTGGCGGCGCTTGGCAGGCCCGATTCGCCCGAAAGCCACCAAACGCCATGAAAACCGGTCTTCGAACCACGTGCCGATGGTCCAAACAGTCAGCGCAGCCGTGACCGACGCTCCCGGCTGCCATCGTCCACCCGCCCAGACAACAGGAACTAACTCGGGTAGCCACGGTCGAAGAGCACAATGCCGCGGGGCATGCGCGCCAGCATAGCCATGGCTTCCTTGCGCTCAGAGGCGTTGTTCGGCATAACCGTGCGAGCCACCGGTATCCTTCGGAATACGTCGAAGGCCGTTGAGACCAGGGCCTGGGGATAGTGCCCTTTGCCCACGTTTTGCAGGCCGGAGTCGGGATCGAAGTAAGCGCGAATCTCGTCGGAAGCAGGCAGCGTGAACTTCGATCCGTCAATGGCGAAGACGGACATGCCGTGCCAGAGATACTTCGCATCGGTTGGCCAATGCCGCAGAGCAAGGCTAACAACGCTGCTGAAAACGCTTTCAAATACCTTCCAGTGGAGCTTCTTTCGGGCCTTGGTGACGGCTGATCGGGTGGCCTGCCGGGCGTTGTGCCACGTGCCACTTTGACGGGCCATCTTGAAGAACAGCCCGCTCTTGATGTCTATCCCTTTTGTGTCCCCGGAGACGATGTGAAGGATGAAAACCACCAGCCGCTCGAAGGACAGCTTGCGTTTGCGATTGAAATGCTTTGGATCTTGTTCTGGATCAGGGCTTATGCCGCTGGAAAAGAAAGTAAGAATATTCTCAAGAAATCCGGTGGTTTGGCCCGCAAATTTCACGCACGTCCAGTGCCATGACTACCTCCTTATTGTGAAATATTTCGCCTTTG
>JADFMZ010000074.1 GCA_022563615.1 Planctomycetota bacterium | reverse complement strand
GAACGGCTTCGTTGGCGCTGGTCCGACACGGTGTTTCTCGCATTCGTTCTCTCGTCCTGTTTGATTCTGCGGCTTTTTCCGCTCAACGAAATGCTTTTGTCCCTGGGAAGAAGGGTTCTATGAACGTCCCACCGGCTCTGGCAATCCGCGGCCTGGTCTACACCTATCCCGACGGCACGCCGGCTCTGCGAGGCATCGACCTCGATGTCGCGCGTGTCCTGCGCGCTTGCGGGAGCCGCGGTAGTTCATGCCCTCGGCGACCCATCCCTCTCCGCCATCGCCGATTCTCGCAAGATGCTCTTGCACGCGCGTCATCGCCGTTGCATCGACGCTCGGTAGGTCGTGCCGAAGCAGCTCTTCGATGGTCATTAGGTCAAACTTTGGGAGTCTCAGCGCTTGGAGCGGACGAGTTTCGCGAATCGAGTCTTCCGCGCGCGCAGCAGCAAGGTTTTGTTCCGCGCCCTGGATTGCCTCGTCGATGTCCAGTCTTGCCGGGAGCGCGCAGAAGGCGTCCACGGACATGCTGCCACGCTCCGACGCGGGGATCGCCTGCTCTTTTCTCCGCAACGCCTGGTTGTGTTCTTCGATCCGGACGACCATTTCTTTCAGCCTCCGGTTCAGGGCGACACCCTCGGCTCCGAGAATTAGCTCGTGGAGGTTACGTCGGTGATCGGGATCCACCGCTAGCCCGGAACAGACGTTTTCATCAACGAATGCATCGTCGAATACGGTTATGTTCGGAAGCGTCCGATTCCACTCGTTTTCCAGGAACACAGCCTGTTGCTCGTTGTCGCAATCGAGCACGACATGTGGGGGGTGCTCGGCGGCGAGGCGGCGCCTCTCCCTGATTGGGATGGGGTCGCCCGTCGCAAGCGAGCGAAGGATCGCGGTAAGCGTGGTCTTTCCTCTGCCGTTCTCGGCGTAGATCAACGTGAGGCGCGCCAGCGAGATGTCCGCCCCGCTATCAACGTAATCGAACACTCCCAAGTTTCTGAGGAGGTGGAGCCGACTAATCATGCCATGACTTCCATGCGCCGATCGCCAATCCGGCACAGTACAGGATTATCGCCTCCGGAGTAAGGAGCGGCAAGTGTCCGCAGTGCCACGTGGTTATCGCGGGCTGGTATGCGATGTGCCCCGAATGCGGCCATGAGTTCCCAGACCGCTTCCACCATGGCCTGCCGCCGACTCGCGTGCCAGCAGTACCACGCGGCGTTCGGTGCGACCGCCTCCGCAACGGCCACCAGATAGAAGTTCTCGTACAAATCGGGATTGGCATCGGCGTCGTCCCAGGTGATCCCGTAGCTGCCCGACCAGTTCTTGTTTTTCCTCTTGCCCGCTGACCGGCGAGATCAAATACTTCGTCTCCAACGCCTCGGCCACCACGTCGATCGAACGCATGTTGCATGTGGCCTTCTCTCGCTGGCACATCGAACGATGCTTTCAAGATGAAAAGGGGTTGCTGGGTCTCGACCACTTCGAGTGCCGGCGCTACCGTGCCATCCAACGCCACTTGATCGTGACGGTGATCAGCCATCTGTTTCTCGCACGCATGCGGATGAAACAGATCGACGCAACGGGGGGAAAAAAGTCCGACACTTCAGCAGCTACGCCGAGCTACGCATGCGTCCATTCAAGCGAAGAGCCTGACCCGCTCTGCACGGAGCGAACGGTTGAAGTATGTTGCTGAGCGAATCCGTACCACACAACATCGCAACGCCAAAGCACGCCGATCACATCGTAAAAAGCGTATCCGCCAACTCCACACTCTTGGCATCACCCTCAAAACATGCCACCGATGCACCCCGCCAGATCCATAACCCGCGTTGTCGTGTTAGGAGTCCGTATCCAAACGAACATCGACCCATGATACGAATTCAGCCACCTCGGCTCAAGCAATTTCGTGAGCGCGCACGATGCTTTGCCGAGTAATTACGCGGGTCCGTCGCATACAGCGAATGCACTCTAGCGTAGCTAAATCGCGGTCTTCCGGCAAATCATCTTGGCGTAGTAGTAGAGGCTCAAACGAAACCGGCCTTCGGGCTTGAAGCCCGCGCGATGTTGGCGGGTACCTCGACCGTTCGCAATACGGTCTTGTCAGAGTGCTTAGTGGCGTCTGTAGGCACGCGGCGCGCCTCAAGGCCAGCGCAAAGCGTGCTGCAGTCTGCCTTCCGTCGTTGGGTTCACCTCCGGCTGCTTCCACTCGCGCCAATTCCCGAGCTTTTCCACTGGAGCGAGATCATAGTACATCGTTCCCACGAATCGCTGAACCTGCGAGGGCATGCAACGACAAAGCAACGTCGTTACGCCGTGGGTCTTGGCGTCGAAATAGATATAAGGCCCCATGGGAATCGGACCGTCCTCCAACACGCGCACGACCGGCGCTGCTGCCTTGTTGGCATTTTGGCCGAGAATTGATGCGGTATGATAAAAGTGCCTTTCCAAGATCGCCTTGGAAAACGCCTACGAGAGGCCCGCAAAAAGCGCCGTCTCACGCAGCTCGAGCTTGCCGAAACAGCCGACCTTTCGGCGCCAACGCTACGGCTTCTTGAGGAGATTGTCCCATTCCCAGTTGAAGTTTGAAGGGTTCAGGATTTTGTTTTCGATTGCAGTGCGGTGCGGAGTTCGCCCAGCAGTTGATCCACCTTGAATGGCTTGAACAACACCGCGGAGAGCCCTTCACGGTGGGCGCGAACGATGGCGTGGTTGGGGTCGTATCCGAAGCCCGTCATGAGGATAACCGGTACGCTCGCATTCGCCTTTTTGGCTGACGCAAAAACCTCGTATCCGTTCTTGCCGGGCAGTTTGATGTCGCTCAGGACGAGGTCGAAGGATTCGCGGTCCAGCAGCGCCACAGCCTCGGCGCCATCTTCCGCCGAGGTGACCTTGCATCCACATCCTGTCAACACATCGCACACCGTTTCAAGGATGATCTCCTCGTCGTCCACGACCAGCACGCGCTTGCCTTTGAGCACGGGGTCGGTGCGTTGCCGAGGGGCTGAATGCCTTCCAATCACGCCTTTCTTGCGTGCGGTCAACTCCTTCACCGTCTCTCGGATTCGGACCGCATTCTCGGAGATCAGCCGCAGCCGGTGCCTCAAATCGTCGTGTCCGATGTAGTCCTCGATCAGATTTTCCACCTCGGTAACAATGTCGTTCACCGGCCCCGTGATCTCGGCCATCACATTGCTTCCGACCCGGCCTGTGACCGTTTGGCCCTCCGTCACGAGCAATTCGAGGATCTGCAGCGCCAGAGCAATGTACCGGCCGAAGACCTCGGCAAACCGCCGATCGTCCTCGCTGAACGCCGCAGGCCTGGCACTCTCGAAATTCGCTACGCCGACCAGCTCTTCGTGCAGGAGCAACGGCACCGTGAGCGAAGACCGGGCGTTGTCGATACCGGGCAGGTATTTCGGCTCTTTCGCGGTGTCGGGGCAAATGTAGCTACGCGCCGTGGCACCGACGTACCCGCAAATCCCAGCCCCTTCTCGGGAAACCGCTAATTCGGCGCCGGCCCGTTCGATCGGCATGCCCGATACGAGAACCTGCACCAGGCGGTTGCGGTTCCTGTCCAGAACGAAAATCTCAAAGCTCTCGAAATGAAGTAGATCATGCGTGCAGCGCCGGATTCGATCTTCCAACAACGCCAGGCGTTGCTGCGTGTCTAGCCGGGCGAACTGCGTTATTTCCAGGCTTAGGAATTCCTGTCCGGCCCGGTCGATCACATCGATCCGGTCCTGAACGCGCCGATCACCCATAACGTCGTAAACCACTGCGGCTACGTGCGTGACTTGTTGGTTAACGTCGATCACCGGTATGACTGCGATGTCATATTGCTCCTGGGGCGCGACCGTGATGCGAAAGCGCCGGCCGCGCAACGATTCGACCTCTCTTTCCAAAGCAGCCTGAGCCCATTGATAGGTATCCACACCGCAGCGGCATGCACGATGTTGCACTTCCTCGGCGAAACGGAGCATTCGGGAATCGGCCCATTCGAGTTGCCCTGTTTTGCTCACGATGCATATGCCGGGTCCGACATTTTGCAGTGTTGAGTCTTCCTCGTCCGCCGATGCGCTGTCTTGAACGGGAGGAAAGGTGCCGGCGGCCTGTTGGATCATCACGTCGAATACTTGCGAGCGCAACGCTTCCATCGCCTGTTGAAACGCCTCGACCTGCTCGACTCGGGCGTCCTCGTCAAGCCGGCGCGTCAGCTCGTTCACCCGGTCCGCACGGCCGAGAACTAAGACGTGCAATTGCTCGAAATCCGTTGCCGGTATCGCCTTGATCACTGCAGACTCACTCAAGGATCACGTCCCCATTTCTACCATTACTATTGTAGGCCTCGAAAGGCCGGCTCTCGCCTCAAGGCCCCGAATGAATCTCACAGGGTCAACCACATTAGGATACCCCGCTATCCCCCTGCAGTTCAATGGCTTATGGGGCAAAATCGAAAATCATCGACCCCGGCCCATTCTCCTCCGACGCCCCCCGGATTGAGGTCCGATAGGCCTGTACCCACTCTGTTGTCCAATGCCCCATCTTATCCATTTTGCTAGTGGGTGCGGCTCGACGGGAGCCTCGCCCTCCCGGCGAACCCCGATGGTTATGGCTGTCGAAGCACTACGTGCTGCGCCGTGCCTCACGATGTCGGCGGATCTGCTCGTAGAGTTCAATGACTTCCCGAGTATGGCGGGCCATGCTCACTGCGTCCACCACCTTTCGCGCCGCTTCCGATAACGCTCGACGATGTCCGGCATCCCGCATGCGCGCCACGTAGTGGGCCAGCGCCGTTACGTCTCCAGGATCATCCAAAATGTAACCGTTTCGGCCTGGGTCAATCACTTCCGAGGCCCCGTCCCACCGTGTCGCGATGCAGGGCAGACCGGCGACCATCGCTTCAAGGACCACACGGCTGCAAGGGTCGTAATAGGTGGGATGCACCAGAATGTCGCCGGCGTGATAGATTTGCCGGACGCGGTCGCTCGGACCCACAAACGTCAACACCCGGGCGATCCCCAATCTGGCGGCCAAGCGATGCCAAAGTTGGGAATCTCCCTTCCCGACGACCAACGAGCGAACATCGGTAACACCCTGCTTGACCAGCAAGGCCATTGCCTCCATCCAGCGACGCACCCCTTTGAGCTTGAAATTGTGCGCGACGCAAAGGACCACCAGTTGTTGATCGGAAAAGCCAAACTCACGGCGGATGGCGGCGCGGTCCCTAGCGCGGTCTTCCGTGGACGTGTCGGGCGGGTCCACGCCGTTGAAAATCTTGCGGATTCTTTCGTCGGGTACGCCATAGTGTCGCTTGAGCTGTCGTACGACGTAGTCCGAGATGGCCACCACAATCGGCCCCTGCGCATCGCTGAAGATTTTGCGCTCGATCGCCCGCAGGTATCGCTGCTTCAGGTTGAAATGGATGGCGTACTTCTTGAGCGATCGGGCGGGGCCTCGACGACGCAGCGCCAGGTTGCGTTCGATGGTCTCGGCAATCGTGCCGCCTCTAGGCTGATAGATGTCCACGCCGCGACACGGCGTAATGGCGTGAACGACGTCGAACCGCTCCGCCTTGAGCAACCGCTCGACTCGATGGGCGAACGTGACGCTGCGACGCACCCGCGACATGGCCGCCCCGCTGACGGTATGCACAAACATCCCCGGTGCGGGTGAGGGCCGGCTACGCGTAAACAGGTGCAATTCGATTCCCGCAGCTTGAAGGTGGTGCATGAATTGCAGCGTGGACGTTTCCGCTCCACCGCGCCAAGGATCCACCCATTCCGTCACCACGGCTACCTTCACGCGTTGATGCTCCGCTTCGCAACACCGGCCTGGCGCGACCGCTCATGCCGCGCGATCGCCAGTGTCTTGCCCATGACTCGATAAACCAGCCTCCGCGCCGTCGGGTCCAGCTTCCCGATGCCCAGGTACAATCTCAACCAACGAACTCGATCGGAAGCCGACACCAAGCGCTCCGGCGCTGAAAAGTTCAGGGCGGCCAGATCCTTGATGATCCAACGCCGCCAACGCAGGGAGGGGCGCATCACCCGTTGCAGATCGATCAAATGAAGGGATTGTTTGTCGGGCTGAGATGGATCGTAGAACACGTGCGAAAGGTACAAATCGCGATGCACGTAACCCCGGCGGTGAAGCCGGGCGATCAAACCCGCCAGCGGCGCGGTGAGTCGTCGGATTGTCGCGCGCTCTGGTTCACCCCATTGTTCCATCCACACTTCCAACGAAACACCGGGCACGGCGGCGGTCAGAATCGCGCTGCGTTGTTCTCGTGATGCACTTGGATCCTCCCCCATGGCCACGGGCGCCATGCAGGGGATGCCGTCACGTTCAAGCCGCGCAATCCAGTTCCATTCCAACCCCGCCATGCTCGACGCCCTGCAGCCGGAGCGCCGAACTTCCCGTTGCGCCGCACGAGGCGGCTGACGAAAACGCTTGAGATACAAAACGCGCTGCGAGTCAGCGTCGTCCAAGGCCAGGCGATGCCGCTCTCGCCACGAACTGAGTCCCGGCTTGTCCAGCCGCTGCCCCTGAGCACAGAACAAAGCGTCCAGCGTGTCCAGTTGGTGCCTTTGCAATAGCGGCTCGAATCCGCGCAAGACCGTCAGGTCGTTCAGCGACACATATCGGCGGCGCGACGGAGCAGCGGCATCCTTTGCGGCGGCGTGAATCATGGGGCATCGGGACCGACGCGGGCCGGCAAGAGTTCGACCGCGGCTTCGAGAACAGCCTCCGCCGTGACGCCCGTCATACATTTCAAGTGCCCCAGCGGGCAGACGCGCTGCTGGCAAGGCCCGCAATCCACGTCGATGCGCACAATTCGTTCGGCTGCATAGCTTGTGGTCGTCCATTCAGGGTGCGTTGGTCCGAAGATCGTAACCACCGGCACGCCGAACGCTTTGGCGAAATGTCGCGGGCCTGTATCGTTGCAAATCAAAAGGTCGCTGCGCCGGATCAATGCCTTCAATTCGCCCAGCGATAATCGGGGATGGTCAAAGACGAACCCAACCCGCTTCATTTGTGACCCGATGCGGCGCGCGATCGATTCCTCTCCGGGACCGCACGTGACGACCACGGCCGCCCCCTCGGCGTCGATCAATCCATCCGCCACGGAGGCAAAACGCTCCGGCGCCCAACACTTCGCGGACCCGTACCGCGCTCCAGGGCTGATGACGACAAGCGGTCGTCGATCCACAAGGCCGAGCGAAGCAAGGCGATCCTGAACGGATTCCTCATCGTCGGGCGTCGTGAACAGTTCCAGCCGGTCGTCGGGTCGGTCGCACCCGATCGCCTCAGCCAGATCGGCGTAATACTCGACCAAAGGCATGGGAACAAATCGACCCGGAGGAACCGGTAGACTTTCGCCGAGGCGGACCGGTCGATGAGGGTGGTAAGGCGAAAGTGATTCAGATGCGTCCATTGTCCTTGGACCCGAGCCGCAGGCTTCAGCCTGCGCGAACGCCCGCGCTCCCTGATGGTCCCAGCTCAAAGGCTCAGTCGGCAAGGTCGATCCTGTTGGATCATCGTTGTCATTCCGGTGCGCGCCGTTAGCGGCTTGTTGGCGACGCGTCGCTCTGCTCCGCCGGTTCTTAACCGGCAAACGATCCGTCAGCAGGAATCCGCGCCCGTCGCGCTCATAGCCGAACCGTCGTTTCGCACCGGCCGCTCGAACGATCAACGCGGACCGGAACGAGTTCGACAGCAGGATCGCCCGGTCGAATCGACGAGCGCGAAGATCTCGCAAGAGCGCGAAGTAACTTCTGCGGGCGGGGCCTTGTGCAAGTTGAAGTCTTCGGCTCTGCGGCCATTCGATACACTCATCCATCCAGTCGCCGCCCCGCACGAGATCCCGAAGATTCGGGTTCATCAGAAACGAAATATGGGCATTGGCGAACCGATTCCGAATCGCCCGCAACGTGGGCGTCGCCATCACGAAGTCGCCCACCCAGGTCGGCAGCACGACGAGGATCCAGCGCGGTTCGGAATGGCCGGAATCATGGATCGCGTTCATCAAGCGTATCTTAATCCAGGCGACGGGCGTCGCCAGCGCCGGCTCTGGTGCTCTGTCAACCGTAATTGGATGGGTCGGCGATCATCTTGGGAGAGGGATGGGCAAAGATCATCTTTGCCCCACCCCCTGGTGGCGTGCATCGCCTCCTCGGCTTACCATGCCCCCGGCTGATCGGCCTGCGGTCGGCGGAAAGTGTGGAAAGGCAAGAGGGAAAAAAGGGACCAACCATGATCGACAAAGTGATTGACCACATTGAGGCCAACAAGGACCGCAACGTCAGCCGGTTGAACGATTTTCTCAAGATCCCCAGCATTTCGACGGACCCGTCTCGAAAGGACGACATGCGCCGTGGCGCCGAGTGGGTGCACAAGCTGTTGGCGGATTGCGGTATTAAGGCCGAGATTCTCAAGACTCCCGGACATGCCTGCATACTCGGCGATACGGGGCCTGCTGAGAACGGCGGTCCCACCGTGCTCATTTACGGGCACTATGACGTCCAGCCGACCGGTGATGAATCGCTCTGGGATTCGCCTCCGTTCGAGCCGGTCATCCGAGATGGGAACATTTACGCGCGCGGTTCGGCGGACGACAAGGGGCAGGTTCTGGCGCATATGCTGGCGGCTGAAAGCTGGATGAAGGTGGCCGGCAAATTGCCCATCCGTGTCAAGTTTCTCATCGAGGGCGAGGAGGAAATCTCTTCGCCGAGTCTGGACCGGATCATCCGGGACCATCGGGACCGGCTGGCGTGTGACTACGTCGCCCTATCAGACACGCCCAAGTTCGACAAGACGACCCCGGCCATCACCTACGGAACGAAGGGGTTGGTCTACAGAGAGATCGTCGTCACCGGGCCCAAGCAGAACCTGCACAGCGGGTCATTCGGCGGCACGCTCACCAACCCGGGTAACGCCCTGGCTGTCATCATCGCCTCGCTGCGCGATGCCGACAACCGCGTAACGATCCCCGGCTTCTACGACGATGTTCGACCCTTGACGGATGATGAACATAAGCGACTGGACAAACTCCCGTTTGACGAAAAAGGCTATCTGGCAACGATGGGCGCTCCCGCACTGACCGGCGAGAAGGGCTTCAGTACGCTTGAACGCCGCTGGGCCAGGCCGACCGTCGATGTCAACGGTTTGCTCGGCGGGTTTACCGGGGAGGGAGCTTCGACGGTTATCCCGGCCAAAGTAATGGCCAAGGTTTCGATGCGACTCGTGCCCGATCAGGATCCCGCCAAGATTTCGAAGGCGTTTGAGGATGCGGTTCGAGCCGCCGCGCCGGAGGGGGTGCGGGTCGAGGTGATTAAGCACGGAGAGTGCGCGGCCTACGTCAGTCCGATGGGCACGCCGGGCATGAACGCCGCCGCCAAAGCGGTTGAGGCCGGGTTCGGCAAGGCACCGGTCTTCGTCCGAGAGGGCGGCACGCTTCCGATCCTTCCGTTGTTCAAGGAAGTGCTTGGAGCGGAATCGCTGATGATGGGGTTCTGTATGCCGGATTGCAACGCCCACGGACCGAACGAATATTTCGGCGTGTCCGATTTTCATAACGGAACCCGGTCGGCGGCCTACTTCGTGCACCTGCTGGCAAAGTCCTCGTAGTCAAGACCTGCTTGCTTGGCCTATCCATGGATGGTCACGCGGGTTGTGGCCGATAATAGCTTCAGCCAGGGTGGCGTCGGGCCGAGGATTGGAATCGCAGCCTTCTCATCCATTCCCGGGCTTCGTTTTCTCCTTATACCGGCGACCCTCTGCCGATACGATAATTGCGGGTCTGCATCGGCAGCGCCGTCGGCAGTGCCGTCGGCAACGCCGTCGGCAACGCCGATCGAAGTTGGCCCGACGAATGGAGCAACGCTCATGATCCGAACGCTTCGCCCCGCCTGCCTACTGCTTGTAGGGTCGCTGATGTTGATCTCACGGACTCCCCTTGCGCGCGGCGATCTGGTTGAGAATGCAGCCCTGGGATTAAGCGCGCTTGGGTTCGACCTGCGCGGCACTCGCAACCCGATTGGTAATGACGTCGATCTTCTGATCACCAACAGCTTTCGCAATGATTCGCTCAGCCTCGGCGTGTGGGATCTGACCTTGAACGGTCCCATCTCGCTACAGATGTCAGCTGGCGGGCGCGTTCTTTCCCGGCTTGACTTTTCCCTGAATACCGCCGTGGACCGCGACCGACAATCGGTTCCGCTGACGTACGATCTTTTCTTCGACGTGGGCGGGCAATCCCGGCGTGTCAGCGGTAGCGTCTTCATCGACGCCGATGTCTCCTACAAGGGGCTCGGCTTCTACGACCTGAACCTGGCTGTGTCGTCCCAGCAGCAGGTCGTCCGCGAGGGCATCCTGGGTAACGGCGACGATGAGTCCGAGTTCGACGTGGGACCGATCAACATTTCCGGCAACGTACTGGCCGACGTGTTGGCCGTGATCACCGATCCGTTTTTCGAGGCGGCCGACCGGCCCAACATCTTCGACACCCTGAGCGGCCGGGCGCAGCTTCGCGCGATCTTCGACGACCAGGCGGATGAGGCGCTGCGCCAACTGGCGGACGGGAGTAGTCTTGGCGGCCAACTTCTGGAACCCGATTCCACCTCCCTCGGTGCAACGGAACAGCGCTTGGATCTGCGCCTAATGTCACCGCTCGATCCAAACACCTTCCACGTGACCTCGCGCACTACCCCGGTCGCCGTCGTTCCCGAACCGACGGTGCTGCTGCTGATGCTGCTGGGTCTGCCCGCCATCCTGGCCCGACCCCGGCGACGCCGACAGATCGATTCCTGACCGGTCTTCTCCCACCGGCCCCATCCTGCGATTCCCTTCCGCCGATCGGCGTCCAAGAGT
>JADFMZ010000404.1 GCA_022563615.1 Planctomycetota bacterium | reverse complement strand
GGAGTCGATCGCCACCGGCAGAGCCTGGGCGGGGATCGACGGCTGATGCGTTTGGGTGATCTGCGGGCGGGCTCGAAAGGTTGCGGCGCGATTGAGGGCGCGAGCTAGACCCGCCGTCACCATCCGACCCGGCGCACGCAGCGCTACCGGACCGGGACCGGCATTGTCAGCCGCCGTCGGCCCGTTGATGATCGTCTGGGCCGGGGCCGAGGAAATCGGCGTCACTACCACGCAGGCTCCGACCAGCAGAGCTAGCCAACGGCATCTTCGGGTCATAAGGCCGACCTCCTATCGGGCCACGCATTATTGCGGGCCAATTTTATTGCATGCGTACGATCGCGCTGTGATTCCAAGATCGTCTAACAAAACGAGTTTCGAAACGCCCAAGACACTCCTACGTTCGCGCAGGCTGAAGCCTGCGGCTCGGTCTTGTTAGATGCTCCAAGTCCTGACAGCAGCACGCATCCTTGCCCGTTGTCGAACAACACGCCTGACTACCTATTCTTCGGCTGACATCGGCTGGCGGCAAGGCAAAAAACCGGCCGATTCCATCACGCTTCTTCATTACCGGCAGGTGGCGGTTCGGCTTCGCTTTTCGCTTCGGACGGCGCCGGTTTGTCGGCGGTTGGTTCCGGACCGGCGGGGGAGCCCGCTTCTTCCCCATTTTCTCGGGCGATCTTGGCGACCGCCACCACCTTGTCGCCCTCTTTGAGGCGAATGAGCCGCACCCCCTGCGTCGCCCGTCCGATCTCTCGGACGGCGGACAGGTCGGTCCGCAACATCATCCCGCTGCTGGCGATGATCATAATCTCATCGTCGTCTCGAACGGCCAGCATCTCGACGACCCGCCCGTTGCGGTCGGTGGTCCTGATGTTGACCACGCCCTTGCCGCCGCGGCGCGTTTTGCGGTAGGCCTCGATGTCGGTGCGTTTCCCATATCCATTTTCGCAAATGGTCAAGAGCGAGTACCCAGGCTCAATGGCGACCATGGAGACCAGCGAATCATCCGGGGCCAGTTTCATTCCCCGGACGCCTCTCGCGCCGCGCCCCATGGCTCGCACGTTACCCTCTTGAAATCGAACGGCCATCCCTTCGCGCGATCCGAGAACGATCTCGTTTTCGCCCGATGTGCGCTCGACGTTGATGAGCGTGTCGTCGGCGTCAAGCGATATGGCGATAATGCCGTTCGCTCGCGGGCGCGAGTAGGCCCCCACCGGCGTTTTCTTGACCGTTCCTTTGGCTGTCGCGAAAAAGACGTAGGATTCCTCAAACTGCTTTACCGGCAACACGGCGCGGTGGGATTCGTCGGGTTGCATCTGCAACAGGTTGGCGATGGACCGCCCCCGCGAGGTTCGCCCCATGACCGGCAAATTATAAACGCGGGCCCAGTAGACCCGACCTCGGTCGGTGAAAAAGAGCAGGTAGTCGTGCGTCGAGACGACAAAGAGATGTTCCAGGAAGTCGCCCTCTTTAGCGCCGCTGCCGCGAACGCCCTTGCCCCCTCGGCCCTGCTTTCGATAGGACTCCATGTCCGTGCGTTTGATGTAGCCCTGCCGCGAGATGGTCACCACCACCTGCTCGTCGGGAATGAGTTCCTCCATACTAAACTCACCCACAGCCCCGATGATTTCGGTTCGGCGCGGGTCAGGGAACTTTCGCTTGATTTCGCCGAGGTCATCGCGAATGACTTGCAGGAGCAGATGTTCGTGCCGCAGCAAGTCCTCGTACCGCCGAATCTCCTCGACAAGTTTGGTGTAGTCGCCGGCCAGCTTCTCGCCCTCCAACGCAGTCAGCCGTTGCAACTGCATGGAGAGGATAGCCTCAGCCTGGACGGCGGTCAGCCGATGGTCTGAAGACACGTAGCGCGTGACGAACGATTCCGGCAGGAGCCTACGGAGTTGGGTGTTATCCGAAAGCCGTAACGGCTTAGCCATCAGGTTCGTTTTGGCGGTCTTGGGGTCGGCGGATTTCCGAATCAACTCGATGATCGCATCCATATCGCCCAGGGCCAGAAGCATCCCCTCGATCAGGTGCGCTCGTTGCTTGGCCCGACGCAGCAGGAACGAGGTGCGCCGGCGGATCACCTCCTTGCGGTGGTCCACGTAGAGCCCAAGCATCTGTTTCAGCGTCAGTGTTCGCGGCTGGCGATCAACCAGCGCAATGTTCATGATGTGGAAGCTCGACTGCAGCGGCGTATAGCGGAATAACTGATTGATAATCACATCTTCGTTCGCGCTGCTTTTCAGGTCGATCTCAATGCGAATGGCGTGTTTGCGATCCGAGGCGTCGTTCACCGCGGCTACATCTTTGATGACCCCTGATTTGACGCAGTCCGCGACCTTTTCCACAATCGCGCAGCGCATGACGCCATAGGGCATCTCGGTGATCACGATGGTCTGTTTGCCGCCGCGACCTTCCTCCACGTGGCATCGTCCACGAACGACGATGCTGCCTCGACCGGATCGGTAGGCGTCAAGGATGCCCGCCCGGCCGCAGATTTGACCGGCGGTGGGGAAGTCCGGACCCGGAATCACTTCCATCAATTCCTCAAGGGAAACATTCGGATCATCGAGATACTTGAGCAGGGCGTCGCAGACCTCGCCGACGTTGTGCGTCGGCATGTTGGTGGCCATTCCCACCGCAATGCCCGTCGTCCCGTTCACCAGGAGGTTGGGAAACTTTCCGGGAAGGACGACCGGCTCCTCGCGCGAGTTGTCGTAGTTGGGCACAAAATCGACGGTGTCGTACTCGAGGTCATCGAGCAAAGCAGTGGCGGCGCCCGTCATGCGCGCTTCGGTGTACCGCATGGCCGCCGGAGGATCGCCGTCGATCGAACCGAAGTTGCCCTGCCCGTCGATCAGCGGCTGGCGAAGATTCCACGACTGGGCCATCCGCACGAGGGTCGGATAGATCACCGCGTCACCGTGAGGGTGGTAGTTGCCGCTGGTATCCCCGCTGATTTTGGAGCACTTCTTGGTCTGTGCCCGCGGGCCCAGGTTGAGATCGTTCATCGCCACCAGGATGCGGCGCTGTGAGGGCTTCAGCCCGTCGCGCACGTCCGGCAACGCCCGGGACGGGATGACGCTCATCGAGTAGGTCAGGTAGGAGTCCTGC